>JBMHCY010000065.1:0-25507 GCA_049889655.1 Puniceispirillales bacterium (SeqCode) | reverse complement strand
CCCGCCGTTAACGCTATGAGGGGAGGGAGGGTCTTTCTCTCAACTCTAAGAGGTGATGCCATGCCTGCAACCGTCCCTGCTCTGATGAAGGCTGTTCATCTTGTCGGCCATGGCGGTTTTGAATCGCTGGTTTTCCGCGATGATGTGCCGGTGCCCGCCCCCGGTGATCATGATGTGCTGATCAAACTGACAGCGGCCGGGGTCAACAATACCGATATCAACACCCGCATCGGCTGGTATTCCAAAGCCGTGACCGGTGATACCAATGCCGGTGGCGAAGGCGGTTTTGATGAGGTTGATGCCGATGATGCGTCGTGGTCAGGTGAATCGCTGGTCTTCCCGCGGATTCAGGGTGCTGATGTTTCCGGCGAGATCGTGGCTGTCGGGGCGAAGGTTGACCAAGGCCGTATCGGTGAGCGGGTGCTGTGCCGCACGATGATGGATGTTCCCGGCAAGGAGGCCCCATTTTCATGCTGGACGATGGGCTCGGAATGCGATGGTGGCTTTGCCCAGTATGCCAGGGTTCCTGCCGTTGAGGCATTTCCGATCAAGACTGATCTTTCTGATATCGAACTGGCAGCGATCCCGTGTGCGTATTCGACGGCGGAAAATATGCTCTTCCGTGTCAGGCTGGGGGCGGAACGTGTGCTGATCACCGGGGCATCCGGTGGTGTCGGCTCTGCTGCTGTTCAGCTCGCCAAACAGCGTGGTTGTGAGGTGATTGCGATCGCGGCTGAGGCCAAGGCCGATGCGCTCAAGGCACTCGGGGCTGATCAGGTCGTGGATCGCCATGCTGATTTGCTGGCAGTGCTCGGGCGTGATGCGGTGGATGTGGTGGTTGATCTCGTCGCCGGTTCGGGCTGGCCGACCCTGCTGGAATTGCTGCGCCGCGGCGGCCGCTACATTACCGCCGGGGCCATTGCCGGGCCGATCGTGGAACTCGATGTCCGGACGCTTTACCTGAAAGACCTCAGCCTGCTGGGCAGCACCTATCAGGATCGTGCCGCCTTTGAAAACCTGATCGCATTGCTGGAAAAGGGAGCTGTCCGGCCGCCGATCGCTGCGACCTTCCCGCTGCATGAAATCGCCAAAGCCCAGGCCATGTTTCTCGAAAAGAATTTCGTTGGCAAGATTGTGCTGACCATTCCCCAGGATTGATATGAAGATCAGTACGATTGATATCTTTGCCGTGCACCTTCCTTATAGCGGGGGTGTCTACCGGCTTTCCGGCGGCCGAGAATATCGGGGCTTCGATGCCTGCATCCTCAGGATGGAAACCGATTGCGGGCTTGTCGGGTGGGGGGAGACGACCCCGTTCGGGGCCAGTTATATCGCTGCCCATGCCGGCGGTGTGCACGCGGCGCTGGCTGAATTGGCCCCTGCCGTTCTGGGGATGGACCCGCGCCATCATGACCGTGTCAATGACCGCATGGATGAGGCGATGAAAGGCCAGCGTGCCGCCAAGACAGCCATCGATGTCGCGCTCTGGGATATCACCGGCAAGGCCCAGGGCATGAGCGTCGTTGATCTGCTGGGCGGGCGGATTGATGGTCGTGTGCCGGTCATCTCATCGATTGGCAGCGATGATCCCGATGCCATGCGAAAGGCTGTTGATGATCACCGCACTGCCGGGTTTCTCGGCCATTCGGTGAAAATCGGTGCCAGCCAGGACGAAGGCGGTCCCGCCCTCGACGCCGAACGGATCAAGGCCTGCCTTCGTGATAAACGTGATCACGAATGGTTTCTCGTTGATGCCAACGGGGGGCTGAGTGTCGAGCACGCCTTGCGGATGATGGCTCTGTTGCCACCGGGGCTCGATTTTGTGCTGGAAGCCCCGTGTGCCACCTGGGCAGAAACACTGTCCCTGCGGGCCCGGTTGCAGCATCCTCTGCTGCTTGATGAACTGGTTGAGAGCGAAGCTGACATCATCCATGCCATCCGCACCGATGCCTGCGATGGTGTCGGGCTCAAGATTTCCAAACAGGGCGGCCTGACGCGGACACGCCGACAGCGGGAACTCTGCCGTGCTGCCGGGCTGGTGATGAGCGTGCAGGAAACGGTCGGCTCAGAGATCGCCTTTGCTGCGGTGCTGCATATGGCACAATCAACGCCGCGGCATCTGCTTCGTTGCGCCCTCGATACCCGGGCCATGGTCTCACAATCAACAGCTGTGTTTGAGGCTCCTGTTATCGATGGCGGGGTGGTGGCCCCCGATATCCCAGGGCTCGGTTTAAGCCCTGATCTCGCGGTTCTTGGTGAGCCTGTTGCCACATATCGGCTCAGCTGAGCGATCAGCTCTCCGCTTTATCAGCGTCACCGAGCCGGGTTTTCATTTTGGCGGCGAGATCGTTGATCTTCCCCCGGGCGTAGATAATCCCGTCGCGGACAAAGCCTTCGTGGTTTGAGACCAGTTTGTCTTTTTCGTAGAGATAATTGACCATCAGCCCGAAGGATTGCTGCTGCCCTCGGGGGGATAGATCGGCCGCTTCATGGATTTCGTGAATGCTCGCCCCGTTGCCAAGGTGAAAGCGTGAAACCGGATCAACGGGCAGCCCGTCCTGACGCCGAGCCTGGGTCAGATAAAAAGCCGCCAGGGCGCGACTTTCCTGCGGGTGCTCTTCACGATAGGCCACCGCATCAACTTTATCCCCGCCGCTGGTCAGCGTCTGTCGGGAAAGCCATGCTGCAAAACCGGGCAGTGGCGACAGGGTGATAAAATGCTTGAGTTGCGGATGCTGCTGGCTCAATTCTGCCACCACCGTCTTGATCAAGGAATTGCCGAAAGATATCCCGGCCAGGCCTTGCTGGCAGCTTGAAATCGAATAGAAGACAGCGTGGTCCATCGCCGCTTCCGGGGTGACGGGGCGATCTTCAGCCAGGATCTGCTGGATGGAAGAAGGCAGGCTGTCTGTGAGGGCGACCTCAACAAAAATCAGCGGTTCTTCGGGCATGGCAGGGTGGAAAAAGGCAAAGCAGCGGCGGTCAGCCGGGGCCAGCCGCTGGCGCAGGTCATCCCAGCTGGAAATTTCATGAACCGCTTCATAGGCGATGATCTTTTCCAGAATATGCGCTGGGCTCTGCCAGTTGATCGGCCGCATGACCAGAAAGCCGCGGTTGAACCAGCTGATGAACAGCTCGCGCAGATCGATATCAATGACCTTGAGGCGGGGGTTCTCCCGCAGCATCCCGAGCAGGTCGCGCCGCATCGACACCAGTTGATGGGTTGCCGCCGGGGCCTCGTTGAGGCGTCTGAAAAACTCCCGCCGGCGTGGCTCGGCCGTACGGATAAAGTGGCTGTAGGCCTCAGCAGAGCGTTTCTCGGTATAGGTTTCAAGCGCGGCCGTCACCGCCGTGAGGTCGCAATCCATCTCGTCGACGAGGAATTCAAAGAAGCGCTGTTTTTCATCATCGCTGCTGTTCCGGTAGAGGCTGAGGATATGCTCGGCGACGGCGACCCCGGAAACCTCCCCCTTAACCGAGAGCAGATCATGGCAGGCACTGTGCAGGTCTGCCCCGCCTCTGATCGCTGCGGGGAGAAATTCTGTTGTCCGCTCAAAAAGAGTGTTCAGCAGACCGGAAAAGAAATTCATGACGTGGTTATCCTGTCTTCAGCCTGATCGCGAAACGGTCGCGGATGTGCTGATCGGTTTCGTCTGGAATAAGGCTCTTCTCAGCCTTTGCCAGAATGGCCTCGGCGCGAGCCGTCGCTGTTTTGATCATATCAGGTTGATCCCCCAGCATCCATGCCTCAATGCTGTTGCGGTCGGCAATGTCGGGATAGGTGAAATCGCTAAGCATCCGGGCCATGGTCATGCTCTGGCCGAGGAAATGCCCCTCGCCACGGCTGACAGCCCGGATATCATCGAGCGCCAGGGTTTCATCGGAAACAACCGGGTGCTGGCTGGCGCGGGTGATTGCCCCCAGCATATCATTGTCGATCACATAGGCTGCCATCGATGCCGCCATCAACCCAGCCTGTGCCCCGGCGGCCTGGGTGATGAGATCAACACCGGAAGCCACGGCAAGGGTGATGTTGATCGCCTTTTCGTACCCGCTCTGGGCATCAAGTGTCTTGCTGTCGGTGGCCCCGGCAATGGTCGAGGCAGGCCAGCCATAGAACCGGGCCATCTGTGCTGAGGCGGCGGTCAGCAGGGCCTGCTCACCGCTGCCGCCGGCCATGCCGCCGGTCCTTAAATCAGTGATCATCGGCCGCGGCCCGAAGACAGCCCTGGCATTGTGGTCGGTGGCCCAGGCAATCGCCATGCCGGCCAGCGTTTCAGCCATGGTCTGTGCAAGGCATCCGGCCACGGTCACCGGGCTTGAAGCCCCCAACTGGCCGAACGTGTTGATCATCACCGGTACTCCGGCTTCGACTGCGTGGATAATCACCTCACACGATTCCGCATCAAGCCGCAGGGGCGGGACAACGTGGTTGATGTTGAACCCGAAAAAGGGTTTCTCACGAAGGGCTTCGGCGGAACCGGCGATCATGCTGGCCATGGCCATGACAGCCTCGGCATGTGCCGGTGTCGAGACGCTTGTCAGGACAGGCTTAGTCGTGCCGCTGAAACAGGCATAGGCTGTGTTGAGATCAAGGCTCTCGGTATCGGGCATATCACCGGCCACAAATGACCGGGCAAAGAAATCGATATGGGGAAGGGCGTCGACCAGCCGGGCGGCATCATGCAGGTCAGCAAGGGTTGACGGCCGGAAAGAGGCTTTGCCGTCATTATCATGGACAAGCCGCTGGGGGGAGGCCCCGCCACTGCCGAGATAGGCGTGACCCTGACCGAGATACAGATCCTTCCTGCCGCAGCGGCTGTGCAGCGTGAAGGCTTTTGGCAGGTCGGCGATCACCGTTTCGATCAGCTGCGGCGGGAATATCAGCCGGTCGTTTTCATCCAGCCGCGCGCCATGGGGGGTCAGTTTCTCGATCACCGCCGGGGGAGCCTCGGCAAGGCCGACCTCATCGAGGATGGTCAGCGCGGTATTGTGGATCATCCGGCAATCATTTTCAGCAAGCGGTGCAAAACCGCCCGCCCGTGCCGAAAGAACTGGGCTGGCAGCGGAGGCGTCTGTCTCTCCTTGAGGGCGTCTGCGCCGACGGCTGCGTTGGTTTTCCATGCTCGTCATGGGTGCTCCTTTAAGGAACAGAACAGCACAAAATCGACCGGCAGCAAAATATTTCCTTCTTGGCGGCTCGGAATGATGCCGGTAATCTTTCGGTAGAGCATGGAAGGGAGACGCGTGACCATGAAGACGGACGATCCGGTTGTTGCCATCATCGGGACAGGGGCCATGGGGGGCGTCTATGCCGGTCTGTTTGCCGAGGCGGGGCTTGATATAATCGCTGTCGATGCCTGGGCTGCGCATGTTGAGGCCATGGCAACCGACGGGCTGCACCTTTCCGGGGCCAGCGGCGATCGCAGGATTACCGGGATCACGGCCACCACTGATCTCAATGATGCTTCTGCGGCTGATCTTTTTGTGATTGCAACCAAGGCCGATGGTGTTGCAAGCGCAGCCCGTGGCATTGCCGCCATGGCCAAGCCCGATGCGCTGGTCCTGACGATCCAGAACGGGCTCGGGGCCGCCGAACGGATCGGTGCCCATATGCCGCTTGATCGGGTGCTTATCGGCGTTGCCGAAGGCTTTGGTGCTTCGGTGGTTGGCCCCGGTCATGTTCATCACAACAATATGCGCCAGATCCGTATCGGTGAGGTCAACGGCGGCATGACGACAAGGCTGCAGGCGGTGGAAAAGCTCTGGCAGCGGGCCGGTTTCAAGGCAACAGCATTTGCCGATATCAACCAGTTGATCTGGGAGAAATACATCTGCAACGTCATGCTGAGCGCGCCCTGTACCGTCTATGACTGCACGGTAGGGGAGCTGTTCGCTGATCCCGACCGCCGCGAGACGGCCATCAACGCCATGCTCGAAGCCTATGAGATCGGGATGGCGAAGGGGGTTGCCTTTTCCTTTGATGATCCGGTGGCCTATGCCACCGCCTTTGCTGAAGGTATTCCCCATGCCAGCCCCTCGATGCGGCTTGATCATCAGGCGCGTCGGCGTTCCGAAATTGATGCCATCAATGGTATGGTGCCCGTGCTGGGGGTGGAAACCGGCATCGATACACCGATCAACGCCATGCTGTCGGCAGAAGTCCGGCGGCGTGAAAACGAATTCTGAAAGAGGCCAGGATGAAAATCATCGGCTTGCTGGGTGGCATGAGCTGGGAATCCACCCGGACATATTATCATCATCTCAATGTTGCGGTGCGGGAACAGCTGGGGGGTCTGCACTCAGCGCGGGTTCTGCTGAACAGTGTCGATTTTGCGCCCCTTGAAGCGATGATGACCTATGGCGACTGGGTCGGGGTCGAAAGCACGCTCATCAAGGAAGCCCAGCGGCTTGAGACAGCCGGGGCCGAGGGCCTGTTGCTCTGCACCAATACCATGCACAAGATCGCCCCGGCCCTTGAAAGCGCGGTCGGGATCAAGTTCTTCCACATCGCTGATTGCCTTGGGGAAAGCCTGCAAGACAAAGGGGTGGCAACCATCGGCCTTCTGGGCACACGCTTCACCATGATTGAAGATTTCTATGCGGCACGGCTGCGGGAAACCTTTGGCATCGAAACCCTCATCCCCGATGAAGAAGATATCGCGGCCATCGACAGGATCATCTTTGAGGAACTCTGTGTCGGTGACGTGAGAGATGAATCGCGCCAGCAGTATCTCGCCATCATGGATAAACTGGTGTCCCGCGGGGCTGAAAGCATCGCGCTGGCCTGTACCGAAATTGAGATGCTGATCACGCCGGAACATACCGCCATCCCGCTTGATGACACAACCTTTCTCCACGCTGACGCTGCTGCCCGCTGGGCCATGGCCGACGATAACCAGTGAGGATAAGCACCATGGCCAGGACTGATGATTTATCTTTGAGACTGGGTGAGATTGTACCGCCACGGCCGCATCCTCCCCATCCTGCCGGGGTGACGCTTGAAGGGCGGCATTGCCGGCTTCTGCCGCTTTCGGCTGCCGATCACGGGGAAGCCCTGTTCGCGGCCAATGCTGAAGACAGTGATGGTTCTGGCTGGGATTATCTGCCCTATGGCCCGTTTGCCACGCTTGACGAATACCGGCAGTGGCTCGAAGCATCGGAAAAGGGCGATGATCCGACGTTTTTTGCGGTGGAATCCGGTGGCCGTATGACCGGTGTTGCAAGTTACCTGCGGATCAACCCTGCTCAATTCTCAATCGAAGTGGGGCATATCCGCTTTTCGCCGCTGCTGCAATCGACCATCGCCGCCACCGAAGCCATGTACCTGATGATGGCCTGGGCGTTCGACAACGGCTATCGCCGCTATGAATGGAAATGCAACGCGCTCAATATGCGTTCACGGGCGGCGGCACAGCGGCTCGGGTTTTCCTATGAAGGGGTGTTCAGGCAGGCCACGATCTCCAAATCACGCAACAGGGACACTGCCTGGTTTGCCGTGATCGATCGCGAATGGCCCCAGATCCGGGGCTGCTATGAAACCTGGCTTGATGCGTCGAATTTTGATGCTGACGGGCGACAGATCAAGGCGCTTTCGGCACTCACCGCCCCGCATCTGTTCAAAACCGATGACGGGACGCTCGGGCGGCCCTGATTATTCCCGGTTCTGATTATTCAAGGTCTTCGGCAATGATCGTCCATTGCAGGTGATAGCAGGTCTCGCCATCTTCGACATCCTTGAAGATGACCCCGATAAATTCTCCGTCCAGGGTGACTTCGGCCGAATCTTCGGAGATATCATCCTGACGTGGCCTCAGCCCGATGCCCGGATTGCCGAGTTTCCCGCGCAGAAATGTCTGAACCTTAAGGGCTTCCTGGCTATTCATGATATGGGTTCCTTCACCTAGTTGTTGACCAGCCGTGGCAGGCTGGTGAGATAATCCAGAATATCCTGGAGCCTGCCACCGGATTTGACCACCTTGCGACGATCGCTCAACCGGAAAAGCCAGCGATCCTTGCCTTGCAGGCGTTTCTTTTCGATCGTGTAGAGCGGCATTTCCTGGCTGGACCGATAAATCGAAAAATACGCCTGGCCATCAAGATGATCAAGGGCGTAATCCCGCCATTCTCCGGCGGCAACCCGGGTCGAATAAACATTCAGAATTCGAGTCAGTTCCTGTCGGGAAAAATAACTCGTTTTCTGCCGTTTCCGGGTTTTGGTGTATTGATCCTGTCCGGTTATGATTTCCATCGGAGCCCGAAGCGTTATTTCCTGCTGGTTATTCCAATATTAAGTTAGTATGTTGCATGGCATTACCCCATCAGGTCAAGATGCGTCTTGATCAGCCGCTATAACTCATTGGGTGCAGGTATGAACGATATACTGAACGAAATTGATCAGGAACTTCGCCAGGAACGGATGAAGCAGCTCTGGCGGCAATACGGGACGTACGTTATTGCGGCCGTTGCGGCGATCGTGCTTTTGGTGGCGGGGCGTCAGGGCCTGGTGGCGTATCAGGAAAGCGCGCGGACAACCGCTGCCGATTCCTACCATGCTGCCCTGGCCAATGCCGGCAATGATGCGCTTGAGGAACTCGCTGCCGACGGTGGTGAAGGGTATGCGATGCTGGCCCGGTTCAGCCTTGCAGCTGAGGCCGCCGCAAACGGTGATGCGCTCAGTGCTGAAGAAACCTATCTTGCCATCGCCAGTGATACTGATATCGGCTCGGTTTATCGTGATGCCGCGGTGATCCTGTCAGTCATGAATGCCGGGGCGGGGGCTGACCCTGCCGCGCTTTCCAGCCGTCTCGAACCGGTCGCTGCCGGGCAGGGGGGCTGGTCGCTCATGGCCATGGAATTGCAGATCGGGCTTGCCCTCGAACAGGGTGATGTTGCCTCGGCACGTCAACTGGCGCTGACCATGCGTGAAAATGAAAATCTACCCGCCGATGTCAACCGGCGGCTGCAGCTGATTGAAGCCGCATTGGGAGAATAACAATGCCCGCCCCTCTGCTTTCCCGTTTTCAACGTGGTTTTCTTATTCTTGCGGCTGTCGGCAGCCTTGCCGCCTGTTCCGCCAAGGAAGAAATTCTGCCTGGTGAGCGGATCGCGATCATTGATGTGAATCTCGAAGAGGGTCTAACCCCTGACCCCGAGGCCCTGGCCGAAGGGCCTGCCCTGGGCCCGGCTCTTGCCAATCCCGATTTCCCCACCCCGGGCTATAACGATGGCCATGCCGGGGGGCATTTGGCCCTTGATCTGCCGCTGCGGCAGGTCTTCTCGCTGAAAGTTGGCCGTCCGGCCGATGATGGCAGCGAGCTTGCCCAGCCTGTTGCTGATGAAAAAGCCGTCTATGCGGTGATGCCAGGCGGGGTCGTGACCAGTGTTGACAGGGATAGCGGCGAGATCAACTGGCAGATCGATATTGATGATTCCACCGATGAAACACAGACAAGCATCAGCGGCGGACTCGGGATCGAAAGGGATATTCTTTTTGCCCATGCCGGCAAGAACGCAATTTACGCCATCAATCGCCAGAACGGTGCGGTGCTCTGGTCAAAGTCGTTCCCGGAATTCCTGCTCGGCGGGCCGACAATTTCCAGCGGCGTGGTTGTCGTGACCGATGTCAACGGCCGCATCTATGCCCTGGCGGCACTTGATGGGGAACAGGTCTGGAACCGGATCGGGGCCCGTGGTGAAACCCGCATGGTCGGGGTGGCCTATCCCGCGGTGATCGAAAATGAGATCATCTTTGCCGGGGGTGACGGTGAGCTGATCTCGCTGACCCTTGATCAGGGACGCTTCAACTGGGGTGAGAATCTCTCACCGGTATCGCTGCTGACGGCCCTTGACAGTATTTCCGATATCACCGCGCATCCGGTGCATGATGGCGGGCTCGTCTTTGCGGTGACCCAATCCGGTCTGCTCGCTGTCTACAACGCCAGGACGGGTCGTCTTGTCTGGGAAAAGCGGCTGCGCGGCGCCACCATGCCATGGCTTGCGGGCAAAACAGTCTATGTGACAACACTCAACGGCTATGCCTTTGCGCTGCGCCGCAACGATGGTGCGGTGCGCTGGCGGAAAGCCCTGCCTGGGGCTTTCAATATGGCGGAGCCTGTCTCGGAAGACGCGATACGCTATACCAATCCTGTTGTTGTCTCGGGCATGGTGGTCATCGCCAGCGAAACCGGGGCGATCCACGTGCTTGATGCTGCTACCGGTGCCGAGGCCTCCCAGCTCAATGCCGGTGGCGGTATCACCACGGCTCCGGTTGTTGCCGGTAAAACGCTTTATCTGCTCAGCCGTAACGGCCGTCTTTCCGCCTGGCGATAGCGTCTGGAGTTTTCGCCATGTATCAGCTGGCTATCGTTGGCAGGCCCAATGTCGGTAAATCAACGCTGTTCAACCGTCTGACCGGTCGCCAGCAGGCGATCGTCGATGACCGGCCTGGGGTAACACGTGACCGGCGTGAAGGCCAGGGCAGGCTTGCCGGGCTTGAGTTCGGGCTGATTGATACAGCCGGGCTTGAAGAGGCGGATCAGGGATCGCTCGAACAGCGGATGCGGAACCAGACCGAAAAGGCGATCGCCCTTGCCGACCTCACCCTGATGGTCTTCGATGCCCGGGAGGGGATCACGCCGCAGGATAAATTCTTCGCCACGTCCATCCGTAAATCCGGTGCTGCTGTTCTTCTCGTTGCCAATAAATGTGAAGGCAAGGCCGGTGAGGCGGGGGTCGCCGAAGCCTGGGGGCTGGGTTTCGGTGCGCCGATCCCGATTTCCGCTGCCCATGGTGAAGGCCTCGGTGATCTGCATGATGCGCTGGTTGAAATTGCCACCGAACAGGGGCGGCTGCATGAATTGACTGGTGAGGATCTCGATGACGATCCCGATGATCAGGATGATGATCTCGATGAAGGTGATGGCGAAACCGATATCTGGATCGACAAAGGTGCCCGGCGGCCGATGCGGATCGCGGTGATCGGACGGCCGAATATGGGCAAATCAACCCTCATCAACCGGTTGCTTGATGAAGACAGGGTGCTGACCGGGCCGGAAGCCGGCATCACCCGCGATGCGATCGAAATTCCTTTTCAGCGCAATGATCGTGAACTCGTGCTGATCGATACAGCCGGGATGCGGCGCAAGGCGCGGATCGAGGAGAATCTCGAAAAGCATATGGTCGATGATGCGTTGCGGGCGATCCGCTTTGCCCATGTCTGCATCCTGATGATCGATGCCCGGGAAAAACTCAACAAGCAGGATCTGGCGATTGCCCGGCTGGTGGCCGAAGAAGGCCGGGCCATGGTGATTGCCGCCAATATGTGGGATGCGGTGAAGAACCGTCAGGATACGCTTGAGGAATTGCAATACCGGCTGGACCAATCCCTCGGTCAGGTGCGCGGGATCCCGCTTGTGACGATCTCGGCGCTCACCGGGCGCAATGTCAGCCGCCTGCTTGATGCGGCTTTTGATATTTATGAACGCTGGAATATGCGGCTGTCGACATCACGGGTAAACCGCTGGCTTGAAGGGATGCTCGAGGCCCATCCGCCGCCGCTCGTACAGGGCAGGCGGCTCCGCATTCGTTATGCCACCCAGGTCAAGACCCGGCCGCCGAGTTTCGCGCTGTTTGTCTCACGGCCTGCCGATCTGCCGGATCACTATCTGCGCTACCTGATGGCCGGTCTGCGTGATGATTTTGAAATGGATGGCGTGCCGATCCGGCTGATGCTGCGCAAGGGCAAGAACCCCTACGCCTGATCACCCCCCGATGAGTGCCTGGGCGTGGATAACCTCGCCATGATGCGGGCAATTTTCATCGGCCAGAGCAACAAAAGCCGGGGCGATATCCTCCGGTTGTGGCATCGATGGCAGGTCAGCCCCGGGGAAAGCTGAGGCATACATGGATGTCGCCACCCCACCAGGATTGAGAATATTGACCTTCATCGCTGTTGTTGCGACTTCACCGGCCCAGCATTTGCCCAGGGCTTCGACCCCGGCTTTGCTGGCAGCATAGGCAGACCAAAACGGATAACCCTGGGCGGCGCTTGATGTCACCAGCACGGCACGTCCGGCAGGGGAAAGCCGCAGCAGCGGGTCAAAAACCCGGATCATCCGCCAGATCGCCGAAAGATTGGTGTCGATCACCTCATCCCAGATGCTTTCATCGAGATGCGATGCCGGCATCAGCACCCCGAGAATCCCGGCATTGGCGATCATCACATCCAGCCTGCCCCAGCGTTCATGGATGGCGTTGGCGAGTTTTGTCATGGCCGGGCGATCGCTGAGATCCATCGGCACAAGCGTCGCCTTGCCGCCGAGGGCCGAGATTTCGTCATCGAGTTCCTCAAGGCCGCCGACTGTGCGGGCTGTGGCAATGATCTCCACCCCCGTGGCAGCAAGGGCGAGGGCAGCGGCCCGGCCAAGCCCGCGCGAGGCACCGGTAACAAGAGCAACACGGTTTGTCATGATGATGACACTCCCTGGCGTGAACCGTTTTGAGGCAGAACAGGGTATTCCCCCGAAAAACAGGCATCGCAAAATTGCGGGGTGTCGGTTTTGCGTCCGTCATCACAGCCGAGGGCCTGATAGAGGCCATCCATGCTGATGAAGGCCAGGCTGTCAGCCCCGATTTCCCGGGCGATGGCCTGGGTATCCATTTTCGCGGCAATCAGTTTGTCCTGATCGGGGGTGTCGACCCCATAGAAACAGGGGTGGGTTGTCGGCGGGCTTGCAATCCGCATATGGACTTCGCGGGCCCCGGCACTGCGCATCATCGAGACAATCTTCATCGAGGTCGTCCCCCGGACAATCGAATCATCGACAAGAATGATCGACTTGCCCCTGACCGTTGCCATATTGGCATTGTGCTTGAGTTTGACCCCGGTCTGGCGTCCTGAATCGGTCGGCTGGATGAAAGTCCGGCCGACATAGTGATTGCGGATGATGCCCAGTTCAAACGGCAGCCCGGCCGCTTCGGCATAGCCAAGGGCAGCCGGAACCCCGGAATCGGGAACCGGCACAACCATATCAGCCGCAACCTCAGATTCACGGGCCAGTTGCGCGCCGATATTCTTGCGCATGGCATAGACATCGCGGCCTTCGAGAACGCTGTCCGGGCGGGCGAAATAGATATATTCAAACACACAGAAGCGCGAGGGCATCGCCTGAAACGGTTTTAACGACGTGATGCCCGTATCGTTGATAATGACCATCTCACCCGGGTCCAGGTCACGGATATAATCCGCCCCGATAATATCGAGCCCACAAGTTTCCGATGCCAGCACATGGCAATCCCCGACCTTGCCGAGAACAAGCGGCCTGATCCCGTGCGGGTCACGAACACCGATCAGACCTTCGGGCGAGAGTGTCACAAGCGACCACGCCCCTTCGACCTGTTTCAGGGCATCGACGAGCCGTAGGCTGGTTTCCTGCTGGTGTGAACGTGCCACGAGATGCAGGATCACCTCGGTATCGGTGGTGGATTGCATGAGGCTGCCGGTATCAACAAGCGATTGCCGCAACCGCCCGGCATTGGTCAGGTTGCCGTTATGGGCAAGGGCAAAACCGCCGAAGGTCAGGTCCGAATAAAACGGCTGGATATTCTGGAATTCAGGTTTGCCGGTGGTGGAATAGCGGTTATGGCCGATGGCGGCATGGCCCTTCAGGCGGTCCAGCTGGCCGGCATTCGCATCAAAATTCTCGCCGACATGGCCGAGCCCCCGGTGGGCGTGGAAAGTTTCACCATCCATGCTGACAATGCCGGTGGCTTCCTGGCCGCGATGCTGGAGAGCATGGAGCCCGAGGGCTGTCATCACGGCCGCTTCGGGGGTCCCGTAAATACCGAAAACGGCACATTCATCCTTGAAGCGATCGGGGAGGGTGGAAACCGGCGGCACAGACATCAACGCATTATCCTTATTCTGTTATGCCCGGAATAGATAATTCTTCGTCCGGGAGCAAGGTTTCTTGGGCACTTTCACTGGCATCTTCAAGGGTGCTTTGCCCGTCTTCGAGGACTTCATCAGGGTCGGGGACAACCTTCTTGCCGATGGATTTGACATCCTGTTCAGGGATGCTGTCGAGCATATCCTCGCGGAAATCTTCCGGAGCAAACCCGGCCATGGTCGAGGCGACGATCCGTGTTGGCATGATTGAGACCGATTCCTTGATGATGACCGGAAAATCCTCTTCCTGATCATAGAACATCAGCCCGCCCATATAGACAACGGCGATCAGCACAAATCCTCTAATCACCCCGAAGATGAAACCGAGCGGCCTGTCCATATTGCCGAAGGTGATCTTCTTCAGCCCCGGGGAGATGATATTGGCGAAAATGTACCAGAGAATGACGATGATCACGAAAGGCCCGGCAAAGGCAAGAATATCAGCTGCACTTTCGTTGCCCACGGGATCTTCGATCAGATCAAGCACCAGCGGCTGGAACAGCCGCGAGGCAAGTACGGCCACGCCCCATCCGGCGAGGCCCATGAATTCCCGTGTCATGCCGCGAAAGGTGGCCAGAACACCAGAGATGGCCAGCACAACAAGCACGGCATAATCGAAGGCGTTCAAAATGCTCAAATCAAGCATGAGGTCTCGCTTTTCCCCGTGAGGTTCACAGCATTATAGCGGTCTTCATTCATTACCGCCAAGGGTTTCGATCAGTGCGGTGAGGCTGTCGACGGCATTCACCTTCATTCCCGACAGATCAAGCCCCTTGGTCTTGGCGGGGGGCATGATCACCTGCTCAAAACCGAGTTTGGCCGCTTCCTTGAGCCGCTGTTCCGGATGGGCGACGCGCCGTGTTTCGGCGGCGAGGCCAACTTCACCGAAAACCACCGTGTTGCGCGGGCAGGGGCGGCCGGTGACCGATGAGATCAACGCCGCCGCGACGGCCATATCGGCTGCCGGTTCAGCGATTTTCACCCCGCCCGCCACATTGAGGAAAATATCCCGCCCGGAAAGCGGCAGCCCGGCCCGGGCTTCGAGAACAGCTGCCAGCATGGACAGCCGCCCGGCATCCCAGCCGACAACATTGCGGCGTGGATGCGCCATGGAGGACGGAGCCACCAATGCCTGGATTTCAACCAGAACCGGTCGTGTGCCTTCGATCCCGGCAAAGACCACAGCCCCGGAAACATCCTCCCGCCGGTCTGCCAGAAACAGCTCCGACGGGTTGGCCACCTCGTTCAGTCCTCCCGCCGACATCTCAAAGACGCCGATTTCATCGGTGGGGCCAAAACGGTTTTTGATGCCGCGCAGGATACGGAAATGATGGCTGCGGTCACCTTCGAACTGAAGCACGGTATCGACCATGTGTTCGAGCACTTTCGGCCCGGCGATCGCTCCATCCTTGGTGACATGGCCGACGATGACAATCGCCATCCCCTGCTTCTTGGCGCAGCGGATCAACTCATGGGCACTGGCGCGCACCTGGCTGACCGTGCCCGGGCCGCTCTCGATGCTGGGCAGATACATGGTCTGGATCGAATCGATGATCGCGAGGCTGATCCCAGGTGCTGCGCTGAGCGAGGCGGCGATATTGGCGGCATCGGTCAGGGTGGCAATGCCGACCCCTTCTGGGGGTGTCGCATCAAGGTTGAGCCGGGCTGCCCGCAGGCGTATCTGATCAGCGGATTCTTCACCGGAAAAATAGGCGGTACTGGCCCCGGCCGATGAAAGCCGACACGCCAGTTGTAACAGCAATGTCGATTTGCCGATCCCGGGATCACCGCCGATCAGGGTCGCTGATCCGGGCACGAGCCCACCCCCGAGAACACGGTCAAATTCAGCGATGCCGGTCTTGATCCGAGGCAGCGGTTCACCGGTGGAACGCAGGCTTTCGAGCGCCACCGCCTTGCCCTTGCTGCGCCCGGCCGGGCCTGGGGCCTTTTCCTGATGCTCCTCAACAAGGCAGTTCCAGCCGCCGCAATGGTCACACTGACCTGACCATTTCGGGTGGACCCCACCGCATTGCTGACAGACGTATTGGCTCCGCGTCTTTGCCATCAGGCCTGTTCCGCGTGTCGTGTGAGGGGGCCATCCGGATGGCCGTGGACAAACTGATCCAGGACATCATTGCCGGAGTTATCCATTTTCGTCGTCGGCCCGTTCCAGACGATCCTGCCTTCATGGATCATGGCGATCTCATCGGCGATTGCCCTGATACTGGTCATGTCGTGGCTGATGGTGATCGCCGTTGCACCGAGCCTGTCAACGGCACGGCGGATCAGTTTGTTGATCACGCCGGAGGTGATCGGGTCGAGCCCGGCGGGCGGTTCATCAAACAGCAGAATATCCGGCCGGTCGGCAATGGCCCGGGCGAGGCCGACCCGTTTCTGCATCCCGCCGGAAATTTCAGCAGGGTAGAGATCCAGGACGCGTTCTTCGAGATTGACCTCAGCCAGTATCTTGCGGGCGTGTTCGCGCGCATCCTGGCGAGTAAGTCCCTTGCCCTGGCGGTAGCGGAAGATGACGTTTTCCCAGATCGTCAGGCTGTCGAAAAGCGCCCCGCCCTGAAACAGCATCCCGAACTTCCGCAGCATGGCTTCACGGTTAGCGCGGCTGCTGCCGACAGTTTCAACACCATCAACCGTGATCGACCCGGCATCGGGTTCGATCAGCCCCAGCAGGCATTTGAGCAGGACAGATTTCCCCGTCCCCGACGCGCCGATGACGGCGATTGATTTGCCCCGGGGGATATCGAGATCAAGGTTTTCCAGCACCACCTTTGATCCAAAGGCCTTGCACAATCCGCGAATGATGATCTGGTTATCCGCCATGGCTACCTCACGAACACAAGCCCGGTGATGAAGAAATCCGCCACCAGGATGAGAATGGCCGAATAGACAACGGCATTGGTGGTGGCACGGCCGACCCCTTCGGCCCCGCGGCCGGAATAATAGCCGTGAAAACAGCCCATGATCGACAGGATGAACCCGAACACCGCTGCCTTGATCAGCCCGAGGATCACATCAAAGGCTTCGAGATATTCCAGCGTGCTGGAAAGGTAGGACCCCTGGTTGAAGCCGAGTTGGTAGATCGCAACCACATAGCCGCCAAAAACACCGATGATATCGCCGACCAGCACGAGAAACGGCAGGCACAATGTTGCCGCCATCACACGCGGGGCGACCAGATACTGCATCGGTCTCGTTGCCAGGGTATCGAGAGCGTCGATCTGGTCGGTGACCCGCATGGTCCCGATCTCGGCGGCCATCGATGCCCCGATCCGGCCCGCCACCATCAACCCGGCCAGCACCGGCCCGAGTTCGCGTGTGACGATCAGCACCACCACCGTGGCGACGGAGCCTTCACCTTCGGCCGAGAAGCGTTCTGTGCCGGTGTAGCTCTGCAGGGCGATGACCATGCCGGAAAACAGGGTTGTCAGCCCCACAACAGGCAGCGAGAAATAGCCGATATCGACCATTTGCCGCAGCAGCTGACGGCCATACCACGGCGGCCGGCAGATCCAGAAGATCGCGCTCGCCGTGAACATGGCCAGGCGGCCGAACTGAGCCAGCAGGGAGAGGGCAGCTTTTCCGGGAACGCGAAGTATATTCATCTGGCCTACAAAGGGATCGATTTCAGGACATCACCAGCATAATGCTGCTTTGCCCGAAGGCCAAGTGCTGTCAACACATCATAGGCAATTGTGCCGGTGGCGCGGGCCATATCCTCGGCTGTGTAGCCATCATGGAGGAAATCCACCCTGTCACCGGGGCTGAGATGGTCTTCCGGCCAGTCAGTGACATCGATGATCGTCGTGTCCATGGAAACGCGGCCGATGATCGGGGCGGTGAGGCCTTTGGCGTGGACGACCCCCTGATTGGAAAGCTGGCGACGGATACCATCAGCATAGCCCCCGGCGACGGTGGCCAGCCGTGAAGGCCGGGTCAGCGTGGCGGTGGCGTTATAGCCGACCGTTTCGCCTTTCTGCGCCTGCCTGATCTGCAAGACCCGAGCGTGCAGGCTCAATACCGGGCGGATATGCTGAGCCAGTGCCGGGACCGGCGGCTGGCCGTAAAGCCCGATCCCCGGCCGTGTCAGATCATGGTGGAACCCCTCACCGAGCATGATCCCCCCGGTGGCGGCAAGGCTGGCCGGAATGCCCGGGAAACGGGCGCGGATCGTCTCAAACCGTGATCGCTGCATTTCGCTCTGGGGTTTTTCCGGCTCATCGGCACTGGCAAGATGGGAATAGACCAGTTGCCAGTCGCCTGCTTTCAGATGCGGCGAGGTGATCAGATCATCCAGCCTGTCTGGCCCGCAGCCCAGCCTGTTCATGCCGGTATCGACCTGGATCATGGCCGGGACAGGCGCCCCCCGGGTCGAGGCGAGGGTGGCAAGAATTTCCAGCTCTTCAGGGGTGTTGATCGACGGTATGACCCCGTGACTGAGCACAGCATCGGCATCGTGGCGGGTCAGCCCGTCAAAGCAGGCGATGCGCGCCTCGGGGGCAATGCCATGGACAGCCACCGCTTCTTCCATGCTGGCGGTGAAGAAATGCCTGCAACCGGCGTGCCAGAGCGCCAGCACGACAGCACGAACGCCGTGGCCATAGCCATTGGCCTTGACCACCGCTGCCGCACTGGCCTTGCCGGAGAGGCGGTCAAGGTTACGCCAGTTCTGGACAAGGCGATCAAGATCAATGCGCGCGACAAGTCGGGATGACGGTTCCATCAATAGCCTTCCGGCAGGTGATCCTCAGCAATGCTGTCAATAAAGCGAGTCTGCTCGGCAATGAAGTTCGGGGTGACAACACCGACCGGGCCATGACGCTGCTTGGCGATGATAATCTCGGCCTTGCCTTCGGATTTGGCAAGCCGTTCCTGCCATCGTTCATAGCGCGTGGCAAAGACTTCATCGGTATCGGTGTCCTTGCGGTCGGGTTCGGATTTGTTGAGGTAGTATTCCTCGCGATAGACAAACATGACCACATCGGCGTCCTGCTCGATGGAGCCGGATTCCCGCAAATCCGAAAGATTGGGGCGTTTATCTTCCCGCTGTTCCACCGCCCGCGACAACTGCGACAGCGCCAGTACCGGCACGTTCAATTCCTTGGCGATCGATTTCAGCGTCCGTGAGATGGCCGAGATTTCCTGAACCCGGTTTTCGACACGCTGGCCAAGCGGTGCGGCGAGCAATTGCAGGTAATCGACAACGATCAGCCCCAGATTCGCTGTCCGCTTGAGCCGCCGTGCCCGGCTCGCCAACTGTGAAACCGACAGCGCAGGGGTATCATCGATAAACATCGGTGCCGTTTCAATTTCACCGGCAGCCCGGACAAGATCATTGAACTGATTCGGGGTCAATTGACCCTGGCGGATATCGTTCGAATTGATCCCTGACCGTTCCGAAAGAATCCGGTTGGCCAGTTGTTCTGATGACATTTCCAGCGAAAAGAAAGCCACGTGCTGCGGTGTCTCGCCGGTCAGGGTTGTGGTCGCGGCGTGGAAGGCGATGTTGGTGGCCAGTGCCGTCTTGCCCATCCCCGGACGCCCGGCCAGGATGATCAGGTCAGACGGATGCAGCCCGCCGAGCAGTTTGTTGAGATCATTCAGCCCTGTCCCGACCCCGGAAATGCCGCCGGGGGATTTCGCCGCTTCATCGGCAACCTTGAGCGCTTCTGTCAGGGCTGCCCGGAATGGGATTAGCCCGCCCTGTGACTGATCAGCCTCGGCGAGGGTGAAGAGCCGTTGTTCGGCTTCCTCGATCTGGGTTTCGGCAGTCATCTCAAGGCTGGCTGTGCGCGCCCGGGTGATGACTTCATCCGAGACCTTGATCAGTTCACGGCGCAGATAACACTGCCTGATCTCTTCGGCATATTCAGGGGCTTCCGACAAAAACAGCACACCATCCGCCAGTTGTGTCAGGTAGGTTTCGATATCGATGCTGTCAAAAGACTTGTCGCCGACAAAATAACTCTTGAGCGTCACCGGGTTGGCCAGTTGCCCACGGTTTGTCAGATGGCGGATCGCAGCAAAGATTCGCCCGTGCAGGGGATCGTGAAAATGTTCTTCCCGGAGCCCGTCATTGATCTGTTCGCCGACGGCGTTATCGACCAGCAATGCCCCGAGCAGCGCCTGTTCCGCCTCAAGGTTGTGGGGCATGGCCCGGGTCTCGTTGGCCCCGCCGGGAAAGGCTGTCACGGTGGTATCCGCAAGCGGCTGCTGTGGCTGGTCTGTCTCGTTCATGGTTTCATCGTAGCAAAAAAAAGAGGGCCCGATAGTGAAATCAGGCCCTCCGGTGCTTGTGGATAACGGGGAAAGTGGTGATTGCCCCGATCAGCTGTTTTCGCTTTCGCCTTCCTCGGTGGAAGCGTCCTCGGCGGGAGCCTCTTCAGCAGGAGCGTCAGCGGCAACCTCTGCAGGGGCGTCGGCATCACCGGCATCATCGGCAGCAGCATTGGTGGTTTCTTCTTCCTCCTCTGCTTCCTGTGCGGCAATGCGGTCAGCAGCAGCCCGAGCGGCTTCGGCGGCTTCCTCGCGTTCGCGTTCAGCAATATCGCTGATGATCGCCCGGCCGAGACGCAGCTGTTCAGCCGCTTCATCATCACTGCGGGCAATGTTCACCTTGACCGTCACCGAAACTTCCGGGTGCAGGTTGATGCGGATATCGAACAGCCCGAGGGTCTTCATCGGGGCGTTGATATCAACCTGACTGCGGCTGATGGTGAAACCGGCTTCGCTGATACCATTGGCGATATCACGGCTGGAAGCCGAACCGTAGAGCTGGCCCATTTCGGAAGCAGCACGGATCAGCGTGACGCTGAGCCCTTCCATCTTTTCGGCCACGGCCTCGGCTTCACCCTTGCGGGCGAGGTTGTCGGCTTCGAGCTGAGCCCGTTCGGCATCGAACCGGGCCCGGTTTTCGGCAGTTGCCCGAAGAGCTTTGCCCTGGGGCAGCAGATAATTCCGCGCATAGCCCGGCTTGACGGTGACGAGGTCACCCATCTGGCCGAGGTTTTCAATGCGTTCAAGAAGGATGATTTCCATGATCAAGACCCTCCTTAGCTGACAACGTAGGGCATCAGCGCAAGATGGCGGGCGCGCTTGATGGCGGTGGAAAGTTCACGCTGCTTTTTCGCTGATACAGCGGAAATGCGGCTGGGGACAATCTTGCCCCGCTCGGTGGTGAAACGCTGCAGCAGTTTCACGTCCTTGTAATCAATGGTCGGCGCGTTCGGCCCGGAAAACGGGCAGGATTTGCGGCGGCGACCCTGAGGGCGGCGGACCGAAGCCCGCTTGATAACGAGTTGTGACATGGTGATTATCCTTCCGCTCTGGCTTCGCCACTGTCATGGCTGCGTTCTGATTTGGACTGCATCATGATGGACGGTTCCGGATCGACGTCATCGATCTTAATGGTCAGCACCCGCAGGATGTCTTCATTGAGGCCGAGACGACGATCATATTCGTTCATCGTTGCGGCATCGGCCTTCATGTTGAACATGACATAATGACCCTTGCGGTTCTTCTTGATCCGATAGGCGAGGGATTTCAGACCCCAGTATTCCTTTTTGAGGATTTCGCCACCACCGTCGGTGACAATCTTCTCGAATTCATCGCAGAGGGCATTCACCTGACCGGTGGAGATGTCCTGGCGTGCAATGAACACACTTTCATAGAGACGCATTTGCATTCCCCTTCTGGCTAATCGGGCGGCTTCCCGCCCCAGCCGGCATCGTTTGCGTGATAGACCGGCAAGAGGTTGATAAAAGGCATCAGTGATGCCGGATTTGCTTGCCTTATAGACAGTTTCCTGATGGGATGCAAGCGCAATACCCGTTACATCTTGCCAAGGCCCACCGGTCGCTGGTATACCAGATAATATAAAGAGGATCTTCGCCATGATTAAAGGACTTATTTCGCCTGTTTTGACACCATTCAACGCTGATTTGAGTGTCGCGAAAGACCTTTATATTGATCTCGCCCAGAAATTGCTTAGCACCGGTGGCTGTGCCGGCCTGGCTCCTTTCGGGACAACGGGAGAGGCGCTTTCCGTTGGGATCGACGAACGTATTGATGCGCTCGACGCCCTGATCGATGCTGGTGTCGATCCGTCTGTGATGATCCCGGGGACAGGGCTGACCAATATTGTCGATACGGCACGCCTGACCCGCCATGCAATGGATCGTGGCTGCCACGGTGCGATGATCCTGCCTGCTTTCTATTTCAAGGGTGTCAGTGATGACGGGCTTTACGCCTATTACTCGCGGCTGATCGAGGCTGTCGACCACCCGCAGCTGAAAATCTATCTCTATCATATCCCGCAGGTTTCCGGGGTGGGGCTGTCGCCTGATCTGGTGGCTCGGCTGCACCGTGATTACCCGGACATTGTCGTTGGTATCAAGGATTCGTCGGGGGATTGGGAAAACACTTCGGCCTTGCTCGATATCAAGACGCTAATCACTTATCCCGGTGCGGAATTGCCAGTAATCGAGGCTATTCGTCTCGGGGCGCCCGGGTGTATTTCGGCAACGGCGAACCTCAATGGCAATGGCATCGCCGAAGTGATTGATCTCTGCCATGCCGGCAAGTGGGATGAAGCTGAAAAGGCCCATGAAAAAGTCCGGGCGATCCGTCTGATGTTCCAGGATTACGCCCCCATTCCCGCCCAGAAGGCTCTGCTGGCCCGGGCGACAGGGGACAAGCGCTGGAACACACTGCGGCCGCCGATGATGGCCATGGATGAAAAGGGTGTGGTGGCGCTCGAAACCGCGCTCAAGGAACAGTTCGATTTCACGGTGTGAGAAAAATTTGTCGCAGGGATGCAATTTTCATTGAGTTAGTCTTGCTAAAACATCTCTTAACTGGAATAAAGGCGTTATCAAAAACGGGGATATCATGGACGCTTACCTTCAGGAATACCTGCCGATTGCTGTCTTTCTTGGCATTGCCGTGGTTTTGGCCAGCGCGTTTGTTCTCGGTTCCGTCATTGTCGGCGCACAGCGCCCTGATCCCGAAAAACTGAGTGCCTATGAATGCGGTTTCGAAGCCTTTGACGATTCCCGCTCACGCTTTGATATTCGCTTCTACCTCGTTGCCATTCTTTTCATCATCTTTGATCTGGAAGTCGCCTTCCTGTTTCCCTGGGCGGTGTCGCTCGGCAAGATCGGGGCTTTCGGTTTCTGGTCGATGATGGTCTTTCTTGCCGTGCTGACTGTCGGCTTTGTCTACGAATGGAAGAAGGGGGCCCTTGAGTGGGATTGATGTCATGGGATTGATCACGTCACCACAATCATCGCCAATACCGCCCGGTGCAGACCAGGATGCGATCCTTGCCGCGGTGGGGGATGAAATTGCCAATCGTGGCTTTGTGATTGCCCAGGCGGATAAGCTGTTCAACTGGGCACGCTCCGGTTCGCTCTGGCCGATGACATTCGGGCTCGCCTGCTGTGCTGTTGAAATGATGCATTCCGCCGCCAGCCGCTATGATATGGATCGTTACGGGATGCTGTTCCGGCCAAGCCCGCGCCAATCCGATGTCATGATCGTTGCCGGGACGCTGACCAACAAGATGGCCCCCGCGCTCCGCAAGGTGTATGACCAGATGGCGGAACCGCGTTGGGTGCTGTCCATGGGCTCATGTGCCAATGGCGGCGGCTATTATCACTATTCCTATGCTGTTGTCCGCGGCTGTGACCGGATCGTTCCGGTCGATGTCTATGTGCCCGGATGCCCCCCGACGGCAGAGGCTTTGATCTACGGGCTTCTCCAGCTCCAGAAGAAAATTCGCAGAACCGCAACGATTGCACGCTAGAGGTTGACCAAACCGATGTCTGACAAGGCAAAAGAGATTATCCTTGCCCGCAATGCCGCCCTTGAAGGGTTGCAGCTTCAGGCCCAGTCGCTGCTTGGCACGGCTGTTCAAGATGCAAAAATTTTTCGGGGTGAGCTGACCCTGACGGTGGATATCGCCGATATCACGGTGATCCTGCTGAAACTGCGCGAAGAAAACGGCGGCAGTTTCACCCAGCTGACCGAACTGACTGCGGTTGATTACCCCGAGCGGGCCAAGCGGTTTGATCTTGTCTACCAGTTGCTGAGCGTCAATCACAACCAGCGGATCCGGCTGCTTGCCCCGATCGCCGACGGTGATGTCGCCCCGTCTGTGAGCAGCATTTTTGCCTCGGCTGAATGGTCGGAGCGCGAAGTCTGGGATATGTACGGGATATTCTTCTCCGACCATCCCGACCTGCGCCGCCTGTTGACCGATTACGGTTTTGAAGGCCACCCCCTGCGGAAAGATTTTCCGCTCACCGGGACTGTCGAAACCCGTTATGACGAACGTGAAGGCCGGGTCATTTACGAGCCGGTGACGCTGACGCAGGAATACCGTGATTTCGATTTCATGTCGCCATGGGAAGGGGCCCAGACGGCCATGCGCCAGAATGACCCCGCCCTGACTCATGATGAAGGGGAGGAATAGATGGCCGAACAGCAGATCAAGCCCCTAACGATGAATTTCGGACCGCAGCACCCCGCTGCCCATGGTGTGCTGCGCCTTGTCCTTGAAATGGACGGCGAGGTTATTGAACGGGCGGACCCCCATATCGGTCTGCTTCATCGTGGAACCGAAAAACTGATTGAGCACAAGACCTGGCTTCAGGCACTGCCGTATTTCGACCGTCTCGATTACGTCTCGCCGATGAATCAGGAGCACGCTTTCGCCCTTGCGGTGGAAAAGCTGATGCAGGTCGAGGTTCCGCGCCGGGCCCAGTTTATCCGTGTCCTTTATTGTGAGATCGGGCGGATACTCAACCATCTGCTCAACCTGACGACTTTTGCGATTGATGTCGGCGCGATGACCCCGCTGCTCTGGGGTTTTGAAGAACGCGAAGAACTGATGGGGTTCTATGAACGGGCTTCCGGGGCGCGGCTGCACGCGGCGTATTTTCGTCCCGGCGGTGTCCATCAGGATCTGCCCGAGGGGCTGACCGATGACATTCTCGATTGGGCGGAACGCTTCCCCAATTTTATCGATGATCTCGAAACCCTGCTGACCGAGAACCGTATCTTCAAGCAGCGGACCGTTGATATTGGTGTCGTCAGCCTTGATGAGGCACTCAGCCTCGGCTTTTCCGGGCCGTGTATCCGGGCCTCGGGACTGCCGTGGGATTTACGGAAATCTCAGCCCTATGATGTCTATGACGAGATCGAGTTCGATATCCCGACGGGCAAGACCGGTGATTGCTATGCCCGCTATCTTGTCCGGGTTGAGGAAATGCGGCAGTCGCTGCGGATCATCCGCCAGGCGATTGAGATGATGCCGCAGGGGCCTGTGCTGGCCGAAGACAACAAGGTGACCCCGCCGCGCCGTGATGAGATGAAAACCTCGATGGAAGCATTGATCCATCATTTCAAACTCTACACCGAAGGCTTCCATGTTCCGGCCGGAGAAACCTACACCGCGGTCGAAGCCCCGAAGGGTGAATTTGGGGTCTATATCATTTCCGACGGCACCAACAAGCCCTACCGGTGCAAGATCAGGGCCCCGGG
>JBMHCY010000064.1:0-7146 GCA_049889655.1 Puniceispirillales bacterium (SeqCode) | reverse complement strand
CAGGCTGAGATAGACCCATCGAACCTGAACCAGGTCATGCTGGCGGAGGAAAGAGTCGAAGGCCCTGCCCTTCCCCCCTTTACCACCGACAGCATCTTTGCCTGATACATTCCTGACGGAGCGCAAGATGCTGAAAAAATTATCTTTTATGATCACTGCAGTGCTGATGTTTTGGGCCCCTGCCCAGGCTGCGGACAAACCTGAACTGGTGATCTACACCTATGACAGTTTCACCTCTGAATGGGGCCCCGGCCCTGTTATCAAGGCGGAGTTTGAGAAGACCTGCGATTGCACGGTCACCTTTGTCGGGCTTGACAGTTCCGTGGGTGTGCTGGGGCGTGTCATGATCGAAGGCGAGACATCAAAGGCGGATATTGCCCTCGGTCTTGATACATCACTGACTGCCGAAGCCGCCACCACCGGGCTGTTTGCTGATCACGGTGTTGAAACCGCAGGCCGTCTGGCCATTCCGGCTGATTTCCAACCCTGGCAGGACAGCCAGTTCATCCCCTTTGACTGGGGCTATTTCGCCTTTGTCTATGACAAGGACCGCACCCCGACCCCGCCCCGGTCTTTTGATGCGCTCATCAACAGTGATCTCAAGATCGTCATTCAGGACCCGCGGACATCAACGCCGGGGCTCGGCCTGATGTTGTGGGTCAATGCGGTTTATGGCGATGAAGCGGAAAATGTCTGGGCCAAATTGTCCCCGCGGATTGTCACCGTTACCAAGAGCTGGTGGGATTCCTATTCGATGTTCCTCGAAGGTGAGGCCGATATGGTGCTGTCTTATTCCACGTCCCCGGCCTATCACCTGATCGCCGAGGGTAAGGACAATTATGCCGCCGCTGCGTTTGATGAAGGCCATTACACCCAGATCGAAGTCGCCGGGATCCTCAAATCATCCGATAACAAAGACCTGGCGCGGCAGTTCCTCAACCAGCTGCTCGACGGCACAATGCAATCTGCCATCCCGACCACCAACTGGATGTATCCTGCCGGTTCAGCGGGGGTTGTTCCGGAAGGGTTTGAAACCCTGATCGCCCCGGAAAAGACATTTATTTTCGGGCCGGGCGAAGTCATGGCACGCAAACCCCAATGGGTTGAAGCATGGCTTTCGGGTCTCAGCCAGTAAAACACCAGCTTTCCGGCTCCCGCCCCGATGCTGCGGTATTGGTGTGGGGGCTGGTGCTGGCCGCCTCTCTCTTGTGTCTCGGGGTGCTGGCCATTGCCACGCTCGCCTGGATGGGCGGCGGTCTCGGCCATCTGCCTGAGCGCAGTGTGGTGATCCTTAAATCGGCGGGGATACAGGCCGGGCTTTCGACAGTATTCTCAGGGCTGTTTGCCCTGCCCGCTGCGGTTACCCTCAACCGTCACCGGATGATACCGTTCACCCGATTTTTGCGGCTCGTCCTTGCTCTAGCCATGGTGACACCGACAACAGTGGCCGCAACAGGCCTCTTGGAGATATGGGGGCGCAGTGGTGTGATCGCTGAGATGTGCTCACTACTGGCAGGCCCAACAGCTTGCGACGGGTTCAGCATTTACGGCCTGCACGGGGTTGTGTTGGCCCATATGTTTTTCAATATCCCGCTGATGATCTGGATCATGCTGCCGTTGCTGGAAGCGATACCGCAGGGCCAGTGGCGGGTGGCCCGTCACCTCGGCTTTGACGGCTGGACACGCTTTCGCTTTCTTGAATTCTCGGCCATGCGTCAGGGTTTTGCCGGCGGGCTCGTGCTGGTCTTTCTGTTGTGCTTCACGTCGTTTGCGCTGGTGTTGATGCTGGGTGGCGGCCCCCGGGTCACGACGCTGGAGGTTGAGATCTATGCCGCCATCCGATTCTCGTTTGATTTCAAGGCCGCGGCCAGCCTCAGCCTGATGCAGTTCGGGATCGCCGCACTGGTTGTCCTGATGATGGCCTTCCTCAACCGAGGTCGCCAGCCGACCGTCGCCGGGGAAACGCGCCTGCCACTGCCGCCGCTGCCTCAAGGCGTTCTGTTGCGCTGCTGGGATGTGACTGTCTTCCTGATGCTGGTTTTCCTGATCCTGCTGCCGGTTGTCATGGTGGTCCTGGCCGGGGTCAGCGGAGATTTTGCCAAGGCTGTCAGCCAGCGTGATTTCAACGCCGTGACGCTGACCAGCCTGAGCGTGGCGGTGATGAGCGCTCTCCTGACCCTGCTGCTGGCGCTCGTGCTGGCATCCGGCCGGGCCCGGGCGGCAACAAGGCTCGCACCAGCACGGCTGCCGCTGATGCTGCTCGATGCCGGCGTCATGCTCTATCTCGTTATCCCGTCGATCGTGCTCGGGACTGCAGCCTTTATCCTGCTGCGTCAATACGGGGATGCTTTCCGCTTTGCCTTTGCTGTCGTGGTACTGGCCAACACCCTGCTGGCCCTGCCCCTGGCAACACGATTGCTGGAACCGCGGCTGCTCCAGACCTTCCGCCGCCATGACAGGCTGGCCCAGTCTCTCGGTCTTGGCGGCTGGTGGCGGTTGCGGCTGCTGACTCTGCCCGTGCTGAACCGGGAGATAGGCCAGGTGCTGGGGCTGGCAGCCGCTCTTTCGGTGGGTGATCTCGGGGTGATTGCCCTTTTTGCCAGCAACGATTTCCGCACCCTGCCCTGGCTTGTCTATCAGATGGCAGGCAGTTACCGGGCGGATATGGCGGCCTCTCTTGCGCTTGTGCTGCTGATTATCACCATGCTGCTGCTGTTGACGGGGCGGCTGGCCGGAACCCTCTTCACCGCAAGGAGCCGATCCCATGCTTGATGTTCGCGCACTCACCTTTGGCTATCCTGAAGGGAAGCGTTTCTGTTTCGACCTGACGGTCGAGAAAGGTGAGATTCTCGTTCTGCAAGGGCCATCGGGAATCGGCAAATCCACCCTGCTGCACCTTGTTGCCGGGTTGCTGCCGGCGGAAAGCGGAGCTGTCTGCTGGCAGGGAAAGGATATCACCAGCCTGGCCGCAGACCGCCGCCCCCTTTCCATTCTGTTTCAGGATCACAACCTGTTTGATCATCTCGACAGCCGCACCAATATTGCCCTCGGGCTTGACCCGAAACTCAATCTTTCCGCTGAAGATCAGCAGCGTATCACCGATGCGATGCAGCGGCTCGGGATAGCCTCCCTTGGCCATCGCCGCCCCGATGAAATATCCGGCGGCCAGAAACAGCGTGTTGCCCTGGCCCGGGCGCTGGTACGCTCTCAGGTGCAGGGCCGGTCACTGCTGCTCCTGGATGAACCGTTCAGCGCGCTTGATCCGGAAATCCGGCAGGAAAGCAGCGATCTTGTCCGGATGCTTGTTCGGGAACACGGCCTGACGGCTGTGGTTGTCAGCCATGATGAAAAGGATGCGGAAACCCTGGCGACCCGTGTTTTCACCTTGTCTCCCTCCTCCGCCCCATTAGAATAATCACAAGTGAGGGCAGGTTCATGAAAAAGCACAGCCATGGTGGCGAGATCATAACGCGATGTCTTGAAGAACAGGGGGTTGAACGGCTGTTCTGTGTTCCCGGTGAAAGTTTTCTGCCGGTACTCGACGGCCTGCAACAGAGTTCGATTGAAACCGTCCTCGCCCGTCATGAAGGCGGGGCTGCCATGATGGCCGAAGCCGAGGGCAAGATGACCGGCCGCCCGGGTGTGGCCATGGTCACGCGGGGGCCCGGGGCCACCAATGCTTCATCCGGTATTCACATTGCCCAACAGGATTCAACCCCGCTGATTGTGCTGATCGGTCAGGTTGCGCGCGGGATGAAAGGCCGTGATGCCTTTCAGGAAGTCGATTATCAGGCCCTGTTCGGCGGCATGGCCAAGCACGTTGCGGAAGTCGATGATGTCAGCACTCTTGCTGAGACGATCACCCGGGGCTTTGAGATCGCCATGTCAGGGCGACCGGGGCCGGTGGTGATCAGCCTGCCTGAAGATATGCTCTATGATGAAACGGTGCTCACCATTCCGGCAAGGGTCACCCCCGCCTTCCCCGCCCCGGATACGAAAACCATGGCAGAGGTTGCTGACCGGTTGAAGGCGGCAGCGGCCCCGATCATCATTGCCGGTGGTCCGCTCTGGGATGCTGCCGCCATCGCCATGCTGGCCGAGGCTGCTGAGCGGTTTGATGTGCCCGTGGCCTGTTCGTTCCGGCGGCAGCGGCTGATGAACAGCCTGCATCCACGCTATGCCGGTGATCTCGGCCTTGGCTGTAACCCGAAACTGCTGGCCCGAATCAAGGAGAGTGATCTGGTGGTGATGGTCGGCGGGCGGCTTTCGGAAATTCCGTCACAGTCCTACAGTCTGCTTGATATCCCGCAGCCGCAGATGCCGCTGATCCATATCCACAGTGATGCAGCCGAGCTCGGCCGGGTCTATACGCCGACCATCGGTATTGAGACAACCCCGGGGCAGTTTCTGGCGGCCCTGCTGGAAAGCGCCCCTGCCGCCCGGCAACCGCTGACCGCCTGCCCCGAACATGAAGCCTACCGTGATTGGGTCGATACCGTGCCCGATATTCCCGGGGCGATGAACATGGCGGCGGTGGTGCATCACTTGCGAGACGTGCTGCCGCCTGAAAGCATCATGACCAACGGTGCGGGCAATTACGCCACCTGGCTGCACAGGTTCTATCATTTCCGTGATCCGCTCTGCCAGCTGGCCCCGACCTCGGGGTCCATGGGCTACGGCATTCCGGCGGCGGTGGCGGCCAAGGCCCGGTTTCCGGAAAGACCGGTGATCGCCTTTGCCGGTGACGGCTGCTTTCAGATGACCATGCAGGAACTGGCCACTGCCCGGCAAATCGGGGCGAATATCATCGTGCTGGTCATCGATAACGGGATGTACGGGACCATCCGGATGCATCAGGAACGCGAGTTTCCCGGCCGCAATGATCACACCGGGCTGATCAACCCGGATTTTGTCGGGATCGGCAAGGCCATGGGGTTTCATGCTGAAAAGGTAGAAAAAACAGAAGCATTCGCCGCGGCGTTCGACCGCTGCCTCAATGGGGGAAAGCCTGCCCTTCTGCATCTGCCGATCGACCCGGAAGCGATCAGCCCCACCACAACGCTCACCCGCATCAGGCAGGCGGCACTGTCTTCCTAGAGAATGCGGTCAAGTGCTGTCAGCGCTTGATCGATCTCATCACGGCTGGTGTAGTGGGTGAAGGACAGCCGGACAACACCTTTGGCAGAAGACAGGCCAACAGCCTCAATAACCCTTGTCGCGTAGAAATCCCCGGCCCCGGCCATAACCCCGTGGGTGGCAAGAGCAGTCGCGATACTGGCAGCATCATGCTGGTTTGAGGTAAAGGCCACTGTCGGGGCACGGTGTTGCGGGTCAGCCGGCCCGATCAGCCTGATATCGTTACGGCCACTAAGATACGCCAGCATCGGCGCGAGATTGGCCATTTCAGCCTCCCGACAATGCGTTTCAACACGGCCAGGGCGACCAGCATCATCAGCCCCGCCATGATGGGCATCAAGGGCGTCAAAATAATCAAGAATGCCGTTGCAAGCTGCGACCTGGGCATGGTCAGGGCCAGCCGGGACCAGCCATTTCTTCATATCCTGATGATTGAAGTAATGGGCCTGAGGTTCAATGCGTTCCCGGGCTGATTGTCTCACCACCATTACCCCCTGATGCGGGCCGTAGGTCTTGTAGGTGGAGAACAGATAGATATCAGCCCCGAGGGCAGCAACATCAGGCAGGCCGTGCGGGCAGTATGACACCCCGTCCACCACGAGGATCGACTCGGCATCATGGACAAGATCAGCAACAGCACGGACAGGGTTGATCTCGGCAACGACGTTTGAGCAATGCGTCATCGCGACGAAATGCACTTTGTCATCAAGCAGGGGCGGCAGATCTTCAAGAGACAGGCGGCCGCTATCGGGATCGATCGGCCAGACCCTGACCTCCATCCCCTGCTGTTCAAGCCGCCGCCACGCCCCGGTATTGGCCTCATGTTCCTGCTGGCTGACCACCAGCGCATCCCCCGGCTTCATGCGGGCCAGAAATCCCTGGGCCAGCACATAGGTGTTTTGCGAGGTTGACGGGCCGAACATGACTTCATCTTCGGCCACATTCAGATAACGGGCCATGCGGCGAGTGGCACTGTCCATTTCATCTCCGGCGTCGATGGACGCTGCGAAATAGCCATAGGGCTGCACCTTGCGGTGGGTAAAGTAGCGATCAAAGCGATCGATGACCTGCTGGCACATATAACTGCCCCCGGCGTTTTCGAAAAAAGCCTGACCTTCGAGTGCCGGTGATGAAAATGCCGGAAACTGCCGACGAACGAAATCTAGGTCGAAAGCGGTCATGATCCTCTGCCTCCAGAAACTGCGATGATCAAGAGTGGAATGTTTTGGCCGGATTGGCAACAGCGCATCAACCGCCTGTCACCCTGCCGATCACCAAAATGTGATCCGCTGCTTAAGGGTTTGTTTATTCTTTTTGTCTAATATGAAGGCGAAAGGAGGAAAACGATGCCCGTGATCAAAACCATGACGACGTTTTTCATTATCGCGCTGATCCTGATTTTCTGGGCTGTGCCATTCAGTTTATGAAAAAACCCCCGAAGCCACTGGCTTCAGGGGTTTGAAATGGTGAGCGGTATAGGATTCGAACCTATGACCCAGTGATTAAAAGTCACTTGCTCTACCAACTGAGCTAACCGCCCATCAAGGGTATGGGGAAATTAGGAGAAACCCTGCGTTAAATCAACCCCTGTCTTTGGCATATTTGATCTTTTTATTATGTGTTGCTGTTGCAACGCTCAATCAGTGCCTTGGCAACGCGTTTCGGCACGAAACCGGAAATGTCCCCGTTCAGCATGGCGACTTCCTTGACCATGCGCGAGGCGATGAATTGATTGCGTTCCGAGGCCATCAGGAAAACTGTTTCGATCGACCGGTTCATGCGGCGGTTCATGCCTGTCATCTGAAATTCGTAATCGAAATCGGTGACAGCCCGCAGGCCACGCAGAATCATCTTGGCGCCGGTTTCTTCGGCATACTGGATCAACAGACCGTCAAAACTGCGGACTTCCACCGTCCCGTCGATCACCCCCTGCTGATACATATCCTTGATTTCCGCCTTGAGCATATCGATCCGCTCATCAACGGTGAACATCGGTGTCTTGCCGGCATT
>JBMHCY010000063.1:0-3736 GCA_049889655.1 Puniceispirillales bacterium (SeqCode) | reverse complement strand
AGCGGGGCGGATAGCCTCGCCGAATGGATCAACGGCACGCCGCAGACACGGGTTCACTGGAAACGCTTTGCAGCCACCGGGCGGCTGCTGATCAAGCAGGGTGAAGCCGCCGCTGCCGACCGGATCACCATCGATTACGGGCGGATGAAGCATCTCGGCCATGAACACGCGCTCCGGACCATGTGCGGGGCTGTGATGGCTGCCCAAAATCAGCAGAAAGGCTTTGTGATGATCCTGCCCGGGCATCAGCTGGTCAGTGAAAACGGCCGTAACGAGGAGGCGCTCGATGCCCTTGCGCTGGCCTGAATGGCGTCTGCCTGAAACGTTCCGGGGGGTGAACCGCGATCTTGCCCTGTGGCAATTGCCGCTGATCCTGACCTTCAGCCTTGAGCCGGGGATCTATGTTTTTTTCTGCTGGGTGTTGTCCTGGCTGCTGGTGATGATGAAACGGTGGTGGCTTGTCTACCCGATCATGATGCTGGCCCTTGGGGCTCTCTATGTCCTGCAGCCGCCGCCGAGTGCCGAATTCTTTATCGGGATGCTGGTGCTTGTGTTGCCTCTGTCATGGCGTCCCGAAGAAGGCCAGGTGATCGCACCGGTGGGGCTGACCCCGACCATCTTTCTGGTGGGATCGGTGTTCATCTTCCATATCCAGTTCTTTGTCCTGCTGTTGATGTTCATCTGGCTGCTCGGATTCCTGATGTGGTATTCGATGGCCTATGCGGGATGGTCGCTGCGTGATCTGAGAATCCGCTGGCTGAGGCTGTTGGCATTGTCGCTGAGCGCGTCGACTGTCATTGTCCTGATCTTTGCGCTGGTCCCGAAGATTGATACCGGTATGATCCCGTCCTTTGCCCGGGCGAAAGACAAAATTCAGCTGACCGATGAATTGAGCGCAGACGGCTTCCGGTCCCTGATCGGTGACAATACGGTGGCGTTCCGGGCCTTTCCTCTTGATGGTGATGATCAGTTCACCCCCTATTGGCGGGTATTCACGCTCGATCAGCAATCACGGGAAGGGTGGCGGCGCAGCGCACGGCGCCAAGGGGATTACGCCCGCAACGGGCGGCTTGATCTGCCCCATCGCCAGTTTGATCTCCTCGGTGAGGGCCATGATATGCGCTGGCTGCCCGCCCCGGGCTGGGCTGCCCCCGGTGTGTTGCCGCAAAATACTGTCACCCCCTGGGGAGAGGTGGCCAGCCCGCCAAACACGCTCCGCAACGCCAAGGTTGCCGTCTATGATACGCTGTCTCCGCTATCGGCTGATCCGCGCCGCTGGCGTGAGACATCGCGGCTGCTGCATCGTGGCCGCATCGCTGTCTGGGCCCGCGAGAAACGAAGAGAGTTCGGTAGCGACCAGGCTTTTGCTGATTTCCTGATGGACTATTTCCGGCAGAATTTCCGTTACTCGACCGATACGGCCTACGAAGCCGATCATTCCGCTGCAGCCCTCGATATGTTCTTTTTCGACGGCCGTGAGGGCTATTGTTCGTTCTTTGCCCAGTCGATGGCAACGGCACTGCGGGCAGCGGGGATCCCGGCCAATGTGGTGACGGGTTATCTCGGTGGGGACTGGAATGAATTCGGCGGCTATTGGATGGTCCGCAACAGCATGGCCCATGCCTGGGTTGAAGCCCGGATCGATGGCCGGTTCTGGCGGCGTTTTGATCCAACCCTGCTGGTCGCACCATCCGCCTTTGACCAGTCGCTCGGCAACAACCGGTTCAGCACGGAAACACTGACCTTCCAGCGCACTGATCTTGATGATCAGAGGCGTCCGGGGTGGTTTGTCCAAACCGGGCTTTGGGTGGATTCACTGAACACGCGGATCACCCGGTCGATCATGCAATACGGGACCAACAGTGGCAGAAGCCTGAAAAGCCGCATCACCGGCATGGATTTTGAAACACTGGTCTGGATTCTCGGTGGCATGATGGTCTCGATCGTGACTGTCAGCGGTACATCGGTGATGATCAGGCGGTTTGGCTTCATCGGCCGCAAGCCGGGGCTGGTGCTTGAACAACAGTTGCGGGAACTGCTTGCCCGCAGTGGGACATCGGCGCGCCCGGGTGAGGGGCTGATGGCCCATGCGGAAAGGGTTGCGGAGGAATTGCCTCTCGATCAGGGCCGGAAACTGATGGGGCTTGCGCTGATGATCTGCAGTATGCGGTTCGGGGGTTTTGTGCCGGCCCGCAACCAAACCCGGGCGATCAGCCGCGATATCAGGGCATTGAAACCCGGTCTGCTTGCTCACGCATCGCGGTAATAGGCCACCAGACTGTCGGGATAGCCGCTGGCATCCGCCAGTTTCCTGAGCAGGGTGAGGGTGCCGCGGCGATTGCCTTCGGCGCGTTTTTCCAGCATCTGGCGATGCAGACCGAGGGTTTCATCATCAAGGTCAAGGGGCGAGTAGACAGTTGTCTGCCGGGATTTGCCGCGGACAGTGATGTTATCAATCGGCACCAGCCTGGCTGTGTTGGCCTCATCGGCGGTTGTATCAGCAAGGGTGATGGACAGGCCGGTATTCTTGCCGAAGGGTTCAAGCCGGGCAGCCAGATTGACCGTATCGCCAATACAGGAATAACTGAACCGGAAGCGCGAGCCCAGATTGCCGACCACCGCATCACCGGTGGCAATCCCCACACCGATCCGGATTTCTTCGCCCTGCCAGCGGTCACCCATCAGCTCGCGGACCTCATTGTTAATTTCGGGCAGGGCTGCTTCGAGTGCCATCGCGGCATCAACGGCCCGCCGAGCGTGATCATCCTGGCTCATCGGGGCGTTCCAGAATGCCATCAGGGCATCCCCGATATATTTATCAAGGGTACCGCCGTGGTCGAGCACAATCGCTGTCGCCCGTTCCATGATCGTGTTGATGATCGTGGTCAGTTGCTGGGGGTTGTCAGCCATGGCTTCGGTCAGGGTGGTGAAGCCGCGGATATCCATGAACAGTACGGAAACGGGGATGGTCTGGCCGCCCAGGGTGGGGCCGCTTGTGGCGGTGTCGATACGGCGGACCATTTCGGGTGAAAGATACTGGTTGAAGGCTGAGCGTAACTGGCGGCGGCGTGTTTCTTCCCAGGCGGCACGCAGGGTCAGCGTCAGCACCGCCACCCCGATGGCAAGACCGACAGAGAAGAAGACATTGCCGAGGAAACCGTTTTCAAGAAATGCCTTGAGATACCCCCACACAGCCAGACCGGTCACCCCACCCAGCAGAAGGATGGCAAAGACGAGTGGCAGCCTGATCATCAGCAGGGTCAGCACGATGGCCACGATCACCGCCCCGGCTATTTCCCCGATAGCGATAATCTCACCGGCGTTGATTACCCGTTCCGACAGAATCTGATGCAGGATCTGCAGATGGATGAGCGGCCCGGGCAGGGCGGTTTCGAGCGCTGTTGCGTGGATATCCTTGAGTCCCATGGCCGAACTGCCGATGATGACAAAACTGTTGTTGATCGGCATTGCCCAGCCTTCGCCATCATCATTGGTCATGATGGTTGCTGCTGAGACGCGCTTGAACCGGTCACTGTACCCGTGATGCAGCGTGATCTGGCCGCTGTCATCACCGGTGACAATGACATTGCCGGTCTTGATCTGGCTCGTGGCCTGACCGGTATCGCCGGCCAGCCGCACCACATGGGTCCTGGCACCCTGCGCGACACGCAGCATCTCAAGCGCAAATGAGGGGATGATCTGGTCGCCATGGCGGGCGATCAGGGGAACCCGGCGG
>JBMHCY010000062.1:0-30540 GCA_049889655.1 Puniceispirillales bacterium (SeqCode) | reverse complement strand
ACATGGGTCCGGCAGGTCCAGCGCGCCCGGCCGTTGACCATCATGGCACAGGACCCGCAGACACCGACCCGGCAGGCAAAACGATAGGAAAGGCTCGGGTCCTGATGCCGCTGGATTTCCGACACCACATCAAGAACAGTCTGGTTTTCGCGGGCAGGCACGCTGAATTCATCGAAATGGCCTTCGCGCGCCCCGCGCCAGACTCGCACCGTAAGCATGGATGGTGATTGATCGTTCATCCCTGCAGTCTAGCCATATTTTTTGAAAAACAAAACATCTCAAATTAATTTTCGTAAAATTAGAATGTTTTTCTGTTTGCGGTGATCATGACCGGCGGGTTAGCCTTGGAAGCGATTAGAAAGAGAGGTCCCGTATGCCGCAGAAACTGAAGACCACTGCTGCTGCCATGGTGGCGGAAGCCCGCGGCCAAATCCGCGAGATCGACGCTGTTGATGCCCTTGGCCTTGTCGGTGATGAGCGGTATCAGTTCATCGATATCCGCGATATCCGTGAGCGCCGCAAAACCGGCTGGATCCCGGGCAGTTTCCACTGCCCTCGGGGGATGACGGAATTCTGGATCGATCCGGAAAGCCCCTATTTCAACCCCGTTTTTGATCAGGACAAGACCTATGTTTTCTATTGTGCGGCAGGGTGGCGTTCGGCGCTCACCACCGCACTTGTGCAGGAGATGGGATTCGGGCCGGTCATGCATATCACCGACGGCTTTGGCTCCTGGCTTGAGGCTGAGGGCGCGGTTGAGACCGACCCCCCGAAAAAGGATGCCTGACTGCCGATGCGGCTTCCCAAGGCCCTGATGCTGTGCTAAGCAACGCAGCCATGGATTAACAGCAGCCGGACGGCGCCCTTCACCCCGGAGGACAAGATGAAACCAGCCTTGCTCAAGGCTCTCATGGCAGGGTTTTTTGCCCTTTTCCTGATCCATTCCAGCCATGCCGAAACACGATCTGATATCATTATCGGCATGCAGCTTGAACCGCCGCATCTTGACCCCACCAGTGCCGCCGCCGGGGCCATTGATCAGGTGCTCTATGCCAATGTCTTCGAGGGGCTGACCCGGTTTGCCGAAGACGGCTCGATCATGCCCGGGCTGGCAAAGGACTGGGTTATCAGCAGTGACGGGCTTGTCTATGATTTCACCCTGCATCAGGGGGTGCAGTTCCATGACGGCACGATGCTGGATGCCGAGGATGTGAAATTCAGCCTCGACCGTGCCCGCGATGAGGATTCCACCAACGCCCAAAAGGCCCTTTTTGCCGCGATTGACACGGTTGAGATACGCGCCCCGCATGAGATCAGGATCACCCTCAGTAAGCCGAACGGGCAGTTGCTGTTCAACCTCGCCTGGGGTGATGCGGTGATCGTTGCCCCGGAAAGCCTCACTGATATCCGCACCAACCCTGTCGGCACGGGGCCGTTCCGCTTTGAACGCTGGCTGAAGGGTGATCGGATCATCCTCCGCCGCAATGACAACTACTGGGGTGAGCCTGTCGCGCTTGAAACCGCAACCTTCCGTTTCATCGCCGACCCGACCGCCGCCTTTGCTGCCGTGATGGCTGGCGATGTCGATGCCTTCCCGAGTTATCCGGCCCCCGAAACCCTGATCCAGTTTGAGGCCGATGACCGCTTCCGGGTGGTCAATGGCAGCACCGAAGGCGAAACGATCCTCGCCATCAACAACGCTGCCGGGCCACTGGCCGACCTCAAGGTTCGGCAGGCCATCGCCCATGCCATTGATCGTCAGGCAATCATCGACGGGGCGATGTTCGGCTATGGCACACCGATCGGCACGCATTTTGCCCCGCATCACCCGGATTATGTCGATCTGACTGCCGCCACGGCCCATGACCCGGAAAAAGCCCGCGCGCTGCTGGCCGAGGCAGGCTATGCCGACGGGTTCGAAACAACACTGAAACTGCCGCCCCCCAGCTATGCCCGCCGGGGTGGTGAGATTATCCAGTCGCAGTTGCGTGCTGTCGGCATCACCGCAACGATCACGACGCTGGAATGGGCGCAATGGCTCGAAGAGGTTTTCCGCGGCAAGGATTACGGGCTGACCATCGTCAGCCACACGGAACCCTTCGATATCGGCATCTATGCGCGTCCGGATTACTATTTCCAGTATGACAACCCGGATTTCGCGGCCTTGATGACTGCCCTCAACGCCGCCACTGACCCGGCCGAACGCCGCCGTCTCAGCCAGCAGGCCCAGCGCATGATCGCTGCCGATCACGTCAACGGCTTTTTGTTCCAATTGCCGCAGACTGGGGTGGTCAACGCCAGGATCGAAGGTCTCTGGGAAAACGCCCCGACACAGGCTACCGACCTGACAGCGGTTTACTGGAAGCCCTAGCCGATCTATCCTGAGACCTCGCACCGCAACGATGCGGGTTTTGAGGGTCATGCTGCGCTACATTCTGGGAAAACTGGGTCTGTTCCTTTTCAGCCTGCTGGTCTCGTCACTGGTCATCTTTGCCGTACTGGAAGTCATTCCCGGCGATCCGGCCCAGTTCATGCTGGGCATTGGGGCAACCGAAGCAAGCCTTGCCGCCCTGCGCCAGGAACTCGGGCTTGATCACCCCTGGCCGGAACGCTACTGGCACTGGATCAGCGGCATGATGAAAGGCGATTTCGGCCTTTCCTACACCTACCGGACGCCGGTTCTTGAAACTGTACTGGAACGGCTGGCGGTCTCATTGCCGCTGGCCCTGATGGCGCTCGGGCTGGTTATCTTGATCGCCCCCGTTCTCGCTGTCCTCGCCGCCCATCACCGGGGCAGGGTGACCGACAGGGCCATCAGCCTGGTCAGCCAGGTCGGTATCGCCATCCCCAATTTCTGGTTGGCGATCATGCTGGTTCATGTCTTTGCCCTGTCACTGGGCTGGGTTGCTGCAGGCGGGTTCAGCGGCTGGCAGGACGGGCTGGGGCAAGGCCTGCTGTCATTGCTGCTGCCGGCCATCGCGCTGGCCATTCCCCAGATCGTCATCCTGATCCGCATTCTCCGCGAAGAACTGGCAGCCACCCTTGATCAGGATTTCATGCGGACAGCCCGGGCGAAGGGGCTTTCCCGGCTGGAGGCCCTGCTGCGGCACGGTTTCCGAAACGCGCTGCTGCCCGTCCTGACCATCCTCGGGATGCAATTCTCGTTCCTGATCGCGGGTGCGATCATCATCGAAAATGTCTTTGCCCTGCCCGGGCTGGGGCGGCTGATCTTTCAGGCGATCGCCCAGCGTGACCTGATCATGGTCGAAAGCGTTGTCTTCCTGCTTGTTTTTGCTGTTATCACCGTCACCCTGCTGGTCGATCTTGCCTATGCCTGGGCCGACCCGCGGATCAGGAGGCGGCGGTGAGCCCGCGGCTGCTTGAAAAGCTGGGGCTCACAGCCATCGGCATTCTGATCGCCCTGGCTGTGATCGGGCTGGTTTGGACACCGCATGACCCGGGCAAGGTCATGATCAGCCTGCGGCTGCTGCCCCCATCGGCGGATCACTGGCTAGGCACAGACCATCTCGGCCGTGATCTGTTTTCGATGATCATGGCCGGGGCCAGCGTGACCCTCGGTGTTGCCGCCATGGCGGTGCTCATCGGGGTCGTGATCGGGGTTCCTCTCGGGTTGATGGCCGCAGCCAGAAAAGGCCAGCTGGCCGATGATCTCATTCTCCGGGGGAATGATCTTGTCTTTGCCTTCCCCGCTTTGCTGACAGCGATCCTGATCACCGCCCGCTTCGGGCCTGGGGCGATGAACGCGATGATCGCCATCGGCATTTTCAATATCCCCGTCTTTGCCCGCATCAGCCGCGCTGCAGCCCTGCCTGTCTGGCAGCGTGATTTCATTCTCGCCGCCCGGCTGGCAGGCAAGGGGCCGGGGCGCATTTCCGCTGAGCATATTCTGCCGAACATCATCCCGCTGCTGCTGGTTCAGGGGGCGATCCAGTTTTCACTGGCGATCCTGGCCGAGGCCGGGTTGGCCTATATCGGGCTCGGGGTCCAGCCACCGCAACCGAGCTGGGGCAAGATGCTTGCCGATGGGCAGACGCTTGTTGCCCTCGCCCCGCAGATCGTCTATGCCCCCGGCGGGGCCATTCTGCTGGCTGTCCTGTCTTTCAACCTTCTCGCCGAAGGCTGGAAGGAAACCCTGATCAGCAAAGGACGCCGCTGATGGCCATCCTCGAAACAACAGGGCTTCATGTCCGGCTTGGCGGTGAGACCATCATTGACAGCCTCGATCTGCGGCTGGCGGCGGGGGAAGTGCTGGGTATCTGCGGTGAGAGCGGCGCCGGCAAATCCATGGCCGCCCTCGCCATCATGGGACTGCTGCCGGAAAAGGCTGTCCGGGAAGGCCAGATCAGCCTTGCAGGGCAGCGTCTCGACAGGCTTGATGAAAAGGCCTATGCCGCCTTGCGCGGGGCAGCTATCGGCATGGTTTTTCAGGAACCCCTGACCGCCCTTAACCCGCTGATGCCGATCGGTGATCAGGTGGCGGAAGTGTTCTGCCAGCATCGCCGGTTTAACCGCCACGATGCCCGCCGAGAGGCTGAGGCGATCCTTCGTCGGGTCGGGCTGCCGCCAGAGGAAATTCCCCCGTCACGCCTGCCTGACGAACTTTCCGGCGGCCAGCGGCAACGGGTTGTTATCGCCATGGCTATTGCCCTGAAACCGCAGCTGCTGATCGCTGATGAACCGACAACCGCCCTTGACGCCACCACCCAGGCTGAGATTCTCGATCTGCTGCAGGAGTTGGTGCGGCAAGACAATCTCGGCCTGCTGCTGATCACCCATGATCTCGGGGTCATGGCCCGGATGGCTGATACGCTCATCATCATGGACAAGGGTCAGGTTATCGAAAGCGGCAGCATCGGCATCCTTGACGGCACACTGCAGCATCCGAAAGCGGTTGCCCTCGCCAAGGCCTCACGCCCCGGGGCACCCGCCACCGAAACCCGGCCCGGCAAACCCCTGATCACGCTGCACAATGTCAGCTATCGGCATGAACGGCGGCGGGTTTTCGGTGATGATGACTCAACCCCGCCCGCTGTCACGAATGTTTCAATGGAAATTCGCGAAGGCGAGATCATCGGCCTTGTCGGGGCGTCCGGTTCCGGTAAAACGACCCTGAGCCGGATCGTGCTGGGGCTTCTTGAGCCCACCGAGGGCAGTGTTACCTCGGCCCTGCCATCAAGCCCCGGGGCTGTTTTTCAGGACCCTTATGCCTCGTTCAATCCGCGCCACCGGCTGGCACGGCTGGTGGGTGAGCCGTTTGACGGGCTCGACACCCCGCCGGTTCCGGATGCCCGCGACCAGGCGATTGCCGAGGTGCTTGAAGCCGTCGGGATTGACCCGCATTGGGGCGACCGGCTGATCAACCAGTTTTCAGGCGGCCAGCGACAGCGGATTGCCTTTGCCCGGGCTATGGTCACGCAACCCGGGCTGATCATCCTTGATGAACCTGTCTCCGCCCTCGATGCCAGCCTTCGCAAGAAGGTCCTGCAGCTGATGGCAACCCGGGCCCGGGAACACGGTATTGCCTGCCTGTTTATCAGCCACGATTTATCGGTCGTGCGCACGGTCTGCCCCCGTGTTATGGTGATGGATCAGGGCCGGATCATTGAAGACGGCCCGGTTGAGGATGTCTTTGCCCGACCGCAGCATCCGGTGACGACAACACTGGTCGACGCGGCACTCGATTGGCAGCAGGAATGGCAGAAACGGTTTGACGGAAGAAGACCACGATCATGATGCACCCGGGGAAACATAATCTCATCACTGATATCAAGGGGCTGCACGTTGGCAATGCCGCCGACAGCACGCTCAAATCAGGGGTCACCGTGGTGACTGCGGATCAGCCCTTCACCGTGTCTTCGGCGATCCTCGGCGGTGCCCCGGGCAGCCGCGAGACAGCCCTGCTTGAACCCGATAAACTCGTCTCAGCCGTCGATGCGATCGTTCTTTCCGGCGGCTCGGCCTTCGGGCTCGATGCGGCGGCCGGGGTTGTTGATGGCCTGCGCCGGGGCGGCCGCGGTTTTGCCGTCGGCCCGCATCGGGTACCGATTGTGCCGGCGGCGATCCTTTTTGATCTCAACAATGGCGGTGATAAGGACTGGGACACAAACCCCTACCCCGCCCTTGGTGCCAAGGCCCTCAATGCGGCAGCATCCGGAGGTTTTGATCTCGGCAGCCACGGCGCCGGGACCGGGGCTGTGGCCGGTGATGTGAAAGGCGGGCTCGGTTCCGCCTCGCTCGTCCTTGAGGATGGCACGGTGGTGGCCGCGCTTGCCGCTGTCAACGCGCTCGGCTCACCGTTGGTTCCCCATGCCGGCTGTTTCTGGGCCGGGCTGGATGAAATTGACGGCGAATTCGGCGGCCTGGGTGCGGCGGCTGCTCATGATCCGCGGATCATGCCAGCCATCCCGAAACTCGCTGCTGCCCAGGGCAACACCACGATCGCGATTATCGCCACCGATGCCGGGCTCGACAAGGCCGGGTGCCAGCGGCTGGCGGTTGCAGCCCATGATGGCATGGCGCGGGCCCTGCGGCCGTCCCATACCCCGTTTGACGGCGATTGCGTCTTTGCGCTGTCGACCGGTGATGGCCCTGCGGCTGATCCTGTTCGGCAGATGGAAATCGGCCACGCGGCCTCTCTTTGTCTTGCTCGGGCAATCGCCCGCGGTGTCTGGGAAGCGGCGGCTGCCCCGGGGGATCTCATGCCGACAGCACAATCACTGCTCGGTAACACCTAGAACGACATTTCCCCGCGCAGGAAGCCGCCGGTATTTTCAAGCCCGGCAATGTTGTAGGCGTTGATCTGGTGATTGAAGCCGAGGGCGAGGCTGCCGCCACCGAAGATATCCTTCCGGTATTCGGCCAGCAGCGAGGTCTCGCGCGCCGTCGGCACCAGACTGTAGGTCAGTGTTTCACCATGATAGGCCCCGTCATCGGTATAGCCTGTGACCGTATTGATCTTGAGATCGCCGGAGGTGATCGCCACCGGCCGGTGCAGGGTCACGGCAAAGACAGTGTCAGGCTTCGGGGTGTGCTGCCAGGTCAGCCCGTAACTGTCCGAGGTGATGGCCTCGGCGGAAACAAGGCCGTGATGGCGAAACGCCGGGTGAGACCGGGCCATCTCATAGAAACCGCCAATCTCACCAAAACCGCGGAAGGGCAGCGAGAAATGACTGCGCGCCAGAATGGTATGGGTCGAAGAAACCGCCACCGCACCTTTCATGGCACCCCCGAGCATCCGGCCTTCTTCGGTCATCCCGCCGAGGCTGAAACCCAGTCTGAGTCGCCCGGCATAGGTTTCATAGCCGCTCCGCGAGACCAGCGTTCTGGCATTGTCATCATCACGGTCAACCCGGATATCGCTGTTGATACGGCTGCCGTCAGGGGATGTTTTCGCCATCGACAGGGCAACCCTTTCCCGGGTTCCGGTGGCATGGGCCATGGAGTCCAGATAACGATCATAGCCGAGGCTTCCATCAGCGCTTTCCAGCGGTGCCGCAGGGTTCATACCAGCATGGAAACTGACCTTGAGATGATGATCCGGGGCTGACTGCCCATAGGTGAACCCGGCACCTTTGAGCTGGCCTTCGGCATCAATCCTGTCAGCCGTCATGGTGAACCCGGCGGCGAGCGGGATCACCGGGGCCGTGCTTTCATCAGCAAGACTGGCTTCGGCACGGCTGGCCACCCCGGCAGAGCGCATCGCATCAATGCTCCTGACCGGCAGTTTCAGCATGAAGACACGATCGAATTTATCGACACCGCCGATCTCAATATCGTGCCGCGTCAGCGCATCACCAAAGGCCACCGGCGAGGAAATTTCCGCATCACCGCCATAGGTCAGGCTGGAGGAGCCAAAGCCACTGTCGGTGATCGTGATATCACCGAGGGGCCCTGTCGCATCCTGCAGGTTGAGCAACCCGTGCCCGTAGATATCATCAACACCGGTATCACCGAGATCAGTCGCCGTTTCGAGCAAAATCTGGGAGATGTTCTCAGGTCGTTCCAGCAGGTTCGGATACATATCCGCCAGAATAGCAATCGCCCCGGTCACATGGGGAGCGGCCATCGATGTCCCGTTGAGGGTGACATAGGCGGGGCTGTTCGCCCCGTTGGTGGCAACAATCGCTTCTCCCGGGGCGGCAAGGCAGTAATTCTTGGCGACGCCGCAGGCATTGCTGAAGGTGGCGATGGTGTTGTCGCTGTCAGTGGCGACAACCACCAGCCACATATGCTCGTTTTCCGCCTCGTCGATCACATAGGATGAGTTGTCCGGGGCATAGGTCGGCATGGCGGTGGAGGTATCGATCATGTTGGCACTGGAGATATTGGCACCGGCATCTGCGGCAATTTCAGTCGCCAGGGCCGTTCCTGAGGCCACATCAGCATCCTCGCTGTCATAGAGATTTATAACACCGGTTTCAGCATTCCAGCCATCATTGCCGGCAGCGAAGACAAGGATCGTATCGGCATCGGCGGCGGCGGTGCTCCCCAAATAGACTGAATCGGAAACGCTGATCGACGTCTGGTTGGGTATCTTGAAATACTTCCCGTTATACTGGCTGGTGTGGAACCCGGGCACCGCCCCCCATGAATTGTTCATGGCCACAATCTGCAGCCCGGTCCCGTTATCAACGCCGCTGGCGTGCTCAAAGGCGCTGACCTGCTGGGCGCCGGTGGTGATGCCGCTGTTCAGAAACGGGATCGGTTTGATCTGTGCCCCGTAGGCGACACCGTGCATACTTGAATCCACATCGGTCTTGTTGCCGGCGATGATCCCGGCAACGTGGGTGCCGTGTCGACAGGGGTTTGTCCCGCCGGTGCAGCCGACATCGACCACCGTGTCCTCAGTAACCACATGATAGCCATCGACAAAAACATCGGTCAGGTTGGCGTGGCTGGTGTTGAACGGTGTATCCATCACCGAGACCAGCACCCCTTCACCGGTATGCCCCCGGGCATAGGCATATTGCGCGTTGACCGCCGCCAGCCCGTACTGGGTTTCAAACTCCTCGGTGACATAATCGGCAGGGTCGGTCAGGAAACTGGTACCGGCACTCGTTGTATCATCCTTGCCGTCACGGCCCATGTTCGAGCCGATCACACCAAGCACCGCACCGGAGGAATAGATCATCACCGTGCCCATATCGATGCCGCTGAAAAAGCCTGTTGCCAGCCCTTCCGGGACCGCGCCTGTATCCATCAATCCTGCTGCAGTCTGGTCAGGAATAATGGTGTCAAGGTTGGGCAGCATCGATGGCGAAGGGGCCGCCACAGGAAAGCCCCCGGCAGGCAGGGTCATCGCCGGGGTGGCGGTAGCGGGACCACTGGTGACTTCAGGTGTTGTGATCTGCCAGCGGCTGAAACTGTAGATATCGTTTTCAGCAGCAGCAGATTGCGGCGGCGTGCAGACAAGTGTCAGCCCTACCAGAAAAACCGAAGCGGCACCTGCAGAATGCCGGGAATAGGCTTTGAAGCGGTTCACGAATCGCCAATTTCCGCTGGTTAAAACAAAAGCCTAATCTACCGGAAGGGCGCAGCGGCGTCAAATTATTGGCAGCCTTAATGCATGGCGGCAACCGCCTCGGCTGCTTTCACCATGGCCTCTTCGGTCTGGACAAGATCATCCTCGGTCAGCGCGAGATGCGGGTAGATCTTGCCGATCGGCTTCAAGATCCCCGATTGTCTGAGGCTGGTGTTATAGGTTGCTATCCGCTTTTCATCAGCTGTTTTCACATCACGGTAATTGGCGACATCGCGGTCAACGAAAAACACATCAAACAGCACGGGGTCACCGACAATCCGATGCTCCACCCCGACAGCATCAAGGCTGGATGAAGCCGCGGCCATCAACCGTTTGCCATGGCCGATGATCGTCTCATAAGCCCCGTCACGAGACAGAATCTCCAGCGTCTTGAGCCCGGCAACCGCCGCCATGGGGTTGCCCGAGAGCGTCCCGACCTGGAAGGTGAAGCCTTCCGCACCGACAAGGGCCTTGTCGAAATGGGCCATGATATCGGCCTTGCCGACAATCGCCGCAAGCGGGAAGCCGCCACCGATAATCTTGCCGAGTGTGCACAGATCGGGGGTCACGCCATAACGTTCCATGCCACCGCCCCAGGCCAGCCGGAAGCCGGTCACGACTTCATCAAAAATCAGCACGATCCCGTGTTTTTCGGTTTCCGCCCGCAGGGTTTCAAGAAAGCCCGGGGCCGGTGGAATGATCCGTTGCAGAGGCTCGACAATCACCCCGGCAATACGGTCACCATATTCGGCGATAATCGTTTTGAGGAAATCGATATCGTTATAAGGCGCGACGATGACGCTGTCCTCGACCGATTCCGGAATACCGGCGGAATCCGGTACCGGCCGGGGGAAGTTTTCCAGGCGGCTGGGGGCAAGGCTCATCAGTGCTTCGGCAGACATCCCGTGGTAGCCTCCCTCAAACTTGAGGATCAGCGGTCGGCCGGTATGGGCCCGGGCCAGTCGCATGGCGTACATATCCGCCTCACCACCGGTGCTGACATAGCGGCACATCTCGCCACAGGCCATCGCCTCGACAAGCTGTTCTGCCAGTTCGACACCGTGGCGGTTGTTGGTGAAAAAGGTCATGCCGTCGCGCAACTGGCGTTCGATAGCCTCAACCACCTCGGGATGACCATGGCCGACAATCATCGGCCCGGAGGAGATCAGGTAGTCGATATACTCATTGCCGTCTTCATCACGGACCCTCGACCCCTGCCCGGAAGCAATGAACAGCGACGGATCAAAATTGCCGAATCCGCCGGCAGGAAGAACAGCACGGGCACGGTCCTGCCAGTCTTTCTGGGTTTCAACATGCGTCATGATGGTCGTCCTTTCCTAATCCAGTATCGTGACAGGCTTGCCGAGCCTGTCTTCATCGGGCACGATCCCCAGTCCCGGGGCTTCAGGCGGGGCGATGCGGCCAGCCGCACGTGCAGGGCCGTTCGGGTCAAGCCGCGGGGCAACATAGCCGGACAGATCGCAAACATTAAGCAGGTATCGTGCCGGTGTCGATGCCCCGATATGCAGGGCGGCGGCCGTGGTGATATCCGAACCCCAGACATCCTCGATGCACATCATGGCCCCGAGATGGCAGCACAAATCACGCGCCTGGCGCATGGCATGGATGCCACCGAACTTGCTCGTCTTGAGCGCCACCGCATCCATACAGCCCAGCCCGTAGGCCTTAAGGAGGCTGTCAAGATCATGGCCGCTTTCATCAATCTTTACCGGCAGCCCTGTCGCCTGTCGGACAGCGGCACATTCTTCGAGTGTCGCGCAGGGCTGCTCCAGCATCACATCAATATCGCTGACAGCCCGGCCAACCCGGGTTGCATCAAGCCGTGTCGCCCCGCAATTCCAGTCACCATAAACCAGCGGGCCCGGGCCCACCGCTTCACGGACAAGCCGCAGCCGGGCAATATCCGCCTCGTTATCCCGATCAGCCCCGAGTTTGACCTGGAACTGGCGGATGCCGGTGGCGTAGGCCTCTCGGGCCATTCGTGCCATCTCTTCCGGTTCAACACAGGTGATCGAATGGTAGAGCGGCATTGTTTCCTGATGGCGGCCACCCAACAGCCGGTAAAGCGGCAGCCCCGCCGCCTTGCCGAGAATATCCCACAGTGCCATCGATACTGCCGATTTGGCATAGACGTGCCCCTGCAGATAGCGGTCGGCCTTTTCCATCACCGCATCGGGCGACAGCGGATCGGCCCCGGCCAGCACCGTCATCATCTCGGTGACAGCAGGGATGACCCCGTCGGCATAGGCTGGCAGATAATGGGGGATCGGGCAGATCTCCCCCCAGCCGAAAAGCCCCTGATCCGTCTCCATCTTGAGGATAATGCTTGAGACAGTATCACAGACCTTGCCGTCGGACATGGCATAGGTGACATGGCTTGTTAGACCGACCTCATAAAGGCTGATGCGGGTGATCTTCATCGCTTTATTCTCCGTATTCGGCCGCAGGCTTGCCGAGCTGTTCAGGGTCTGGAGTAATCCCGATCCCTGGCAGCGCAGGCGGCGTTGCCGTGCCGTTCTTGTTGCGTGCCCCCTGCCCCGGCAGCGGATCATCGGCCAGGTGATAATGGCAAAGCCAAGAGGCGAGACGATGGGCCTCCGGGGTTGATGACGCCAGATGGATGGCAGCGGTATCAGCCAGTACTGTTCCGCCGACATCCTCAATATGCATCTGCCAGCCGACATTGACCCCGAAATCCCTGATCCGGCGAGCTTTCGTCAGGCCGCCAACACGGTTCGGCTTGACCTTGACCCCTTCGCAAGCCCCGCGCTTCCAGGCCTCGAGATGGGCCCCGAAATCAACCATGCATTCATCGAGCATGATCGGGTTGCTGACCCGCCCGGCAACATGGGCACATTGATCGAGGGTCTCACACGGCTGTTCAACCCAGTCCCGCGAAGTGACGGCATTGAGAACAGCAATCGCCGTCGCCGGTTGCCAGGCACGGTTGACATCAAAAGTGACCTGTTCACCCGGTGGCAACCCGGCGGAGATCGCCTCAATGCGGTCGATATCAGCCTTGATATCGGCGCCGCCGATCTTGGCGGAATGGACACGGTAGCCCTTTGCGCTGGCCTTGCGGATCAGGCTGAGCATCTCATCGGGTGTGCCGGTGGATATTGATGAATTGACCGCCACCGGGGCCGCTTCGGCCCCGCCAAAGAGCATCCATAACGGCATCCCGGCGATTTTGCCGATGATATCCCAGGCGGCCATATCAAGGGCGGATTTGGCGTAAGGATGGCCGGGCAGCGTCATATCCATGCGCCGGTTGAGATCATCAACCGCCCGGGGGTCTGCCCCGATCACGGTCCCGGCAAGGGTTTCGATCGCTGCCCGCACCCCCGGCCCGTGGGCCGGCAGGTAGGTATGCCCCCAGGGGCAGGCTTCACCCCAGCCTTCAATCCCGGCATCAGTCTGCAGCCGGACGAAGGTGGAATCGAGCCGATCAAACCGCAGCCTTCCGCCAGACAGGTAGTAGGGCTCCGTCAGCGGGAGATCAATCTGCCAGACAGTGATCCGGGTGATCTTCATCCATCCATCCTTGGCTTCAGGTTTTCAGGGTCGTAGAGCGGCTCACCAAGCACAACACCGCGGCGTTTTTCGTTCATAATAACAACCTCGATTTCAGTGCCTGCGGCGGCGGCTTCCGGCTTCATATAGGCAAAGCCTACAATCTTCTCCACGGCATGACCATAGGCCATTGAACTGGTCGCACCGACAACCTTGCCGTCTACAAGCACCGCCTCACCGCCATGGCCATCGGCAAGGCCATCGGGTTCGACCGCGATATGGGCGCAGATCCAGGGCATGGCATTGCTCGCCTGGCTGGCCTCGGTCGCCGCCTTGCCGACAAAGTGATCCTTATCCATGCGGACAAAGCGCATCACATCGGCTTCCGGCAGCGTGACCTCATTGGTCAGCTCGCCTGCCCCCTTGAAGGATTTTTCCAGCCGCATGGCATTCATGGCAAAGGAACCGTAATCGGTGATCCCGTGGGCTTCACCGGCTGCCCAGAGCGCATCATAGACCGCCAGCATGGTCTCGGCAGGGCCGTGCAGCTCCCAGCCGAGTTCCCCGGCATAGGACATCCGCAAGGCCTGGACAGGATGACCGGCAATACTGATCTCCTGTGCCGACAGCCAGCGGAAGGATGCGTTGTCGAGGGCGGCATCTGTTGTCGCGGCCAGCACTTCCCGCGATTTCGGCCCCTGCAAGGCCAGTGCCGCCCAGGCTTCTGAGAGGCAGGTGATCTGCATCGTTCCGTTCACCACCGCTTCGCCGCCATAGCGGTTGAGATGGTCGATCAGCCGCTGCTCAAAGAACGCCGCGCAGACCAGATAGTATCGCTCTTCGGCCAGTTTGATCACCGTCAGTTCAATCTCAATCCGCCCTTTTTCGTTGAGCAGATGCGTCAGCACGATACCGCCGGGCTTGCGCGGCAGACGGTTGGCGATCATCGCGTCAAGGGCGGCTTCAGCCCCGGGGCCACTGACCTCAACCTTGGTGAAGGCCGAAATATCCATGATCCCGACAGCCTCGCGGACAGCCTTGACCTCACGCGCCACCCGGTCATGGACAACATTGCGGTTGAACGCGTAATGATCACGCTGCTCGACACCATCACCGGCGAACCAGCGGGGCCGTTCATGGCCGTAGACTTCCTCATAGACCGCCCCCTTTTCCTTCAGCCGGTTATAAAGTGGGCTCGGCTTGATCGGCCGCCCGGCAAGACGGTTGAAATGCGGGAACGGGATTTCGTGACGCAGGCAGTAATCTTCCTTGGCCTTGATCACCTGCCATTCCTGATCGGCATAGGAACCGAACCGACGCGGATCAAATTCACGCATCGAGATATCCGCTGATCCGTGGACAATCCAGCGCGCCAGCTCACGGCTCAGCCCCGGACCCCAGCCAATACCGATCTGGGTACCGCAACAGCACCAGTAATTGCGGACCCCGGGGGCAGGCCCGATGAGGGGGTTGCCATCCGGCGGATGTGAGATCGCCCCGTGGACTTCACGCTTGATCCCCAGTTCGGCCAGTACCGGCATTCGTTCCATGGCGTTTTCCAACCACGGCATGATGCGGTCATAATCAGCCTCAAAAAGTTCGTTTTCAGCTTCCCAGGGGCAGTGGTCTTCCCACACCGTATTCGGGTTTTCCTTTTCATAGATACCGATCAGCCCGGATTTCTGTTCCATGCGGATATAGCCTGAAACCATCTTGTCATCACGGATTACCGGCAATTCGCTCTCCAGCCCGAGAAATTCAGGAACAGTATCGGTCACCAGATAATGGTGGGTCATTGAGGTCATCGGCAGTTGCAGGCCTGACCATTCGCCCATCTGCCGGGCATAGGTCCCGCCTGCATTGACCACGTGCTCGCAACGAATTGTTCCCATCTCGGTTTCGACGACCCATTCGCCGCCCTCCGCCTGGGTGATGTTGGTGGCCCGGCAGCGGCGGATGATCTTCACCCCCTTGGCGCGCGCCCCTGCCGCCAGCGCCTGGGTGACCCCGGACGGATCAGCATGGCCGTCATCAGGCGTATGCAGCGCACCCAGCACGCCATCGAGATTGTAGAACGGGTGATGCCTGCGAATGTCTTCCGGCCCGACCAGTTCCATGGGGAAGCCGAGGGCCGTGCCGACGCTCATCGTGTGGCGCAGCCAATCCATCTCGTCCTCGGTATAGGCCAGCCGGAACGACCCGCAACCGTGCCAGGTCACCGAAACACCGGTTTCCGCTTCGAGCTGACCGGCATAGAGATCAATGTTGTAGCCGACGCATTTGCCGAGGCCATAGGATGATGTCGAATGGGTGATCTGCCCGGCGGCGTGCCAGGTCGACCCGGAGGTCAGTTCCGCCTTTTCCAGCAACACTACATCCGACCAGCCTTCATGGCCGAGATGATAGGCCAGCCCGCATCCCATAACACCGCCACCGACAATAACAACACGCGCCTGTGAGGGCAGTTTTGTCCCCTGCTGATTTTCCATCATTCCTTTTCCCGTGATCTGTGATCAATCCAACTTTGACACATTAATCGTACAACTGTACAATGGTCAATGATGAATCAATTAAATGTACAACATCCCGAAACACCTGTCGCGCTGCTCGAGCGCATGAAGGACGTGCTGTATTCGCTGCCGCCGGAAATCCAGAAAGCGGCGGCCTATCTTTTGGAAGAACCGGCCAGCATCGGCGTGCTTTCGGCCCGGCAGCAGGCCCAGGCCGCCGGGGTCAAGCCCAACACCATGGTCAGGCTGGCCCGGCAGCTGGGGTTTGACGGCTACGATTCCTTCAGGGCTGTCTTTCAGGAGGATATCCTGCGGGCGGATAGCGGGTTTCAGGATCGTGCCCGCTGGCTGCAATCGCTTTCCCGCAAGGGTGAATTGGGCCGTCTCTATGCCGAAATGGCGAGCTACACGCTGGCCAATGTTGAAAACACCCTCGCCGGTGTTGATGCGACGGTGATGCGTGCCGCGGCGCAGGCCCTGCTCAAGGCCCGGTCACGCTATATGCTCGGGGTCGGGATCAACCATGCGCTGGCGGAAAGTTTCTGCTATCTCGCCGACATGGCCTCGGTGCCGATCCAGCCCATCCCCCGCTATGGCAGCCTGGCGATCGATGATCTCGCCCATGCCCGCCACGGCGATGTGATGATCGCCATCACCTTCAAGCCGTACCGTCATGAAGTCACCTCGGCGGTGGAGCAGGCGCGCAAGCAGGGGGTTGAGATCATCGGCATTTCTGACAGCCCGGCCTCACCGATTGTTGCCGGGTCTGAGCACGGTTTTGTCGTCCAGACGGAAACGCCGCAGTTCTACACCTCGATTGTCGCGACCATGGCCCTTCTTGAAACCTTGATGGCTTTTGTTGTCGCCGAAGCGAAATCAGATATTGTCAACGACATTAAAGCGTTTCATGATCGGCGGCACGAGCTTGGTATTTACACAGGTGAAAAAGAACGATGACTGACACACCTCAGGCCTCTCTGGAAGGGCGCTATTATACTGACCCTGCGGTTTTCGAAATCGAAAGCAAGGGGCTGCTGGCTTCAACCTGGCAATTTGCCGGGCATATCTCATCGATTCCCAAAGCGGGCGATTATTTCACCTTTGAGATGGCCGGGGAAAGCCTCTTCTGTGTCCGCAAGCGAGATGGCGAGATCGGCTGTTTCTACAATGTCTGCCAGCACCGGGCCCACCAGTTGCTTGAAGGTGAAGGCCATACCCAGGTCATCGTCTGCCCCTATCATGCCTGGAGTTACGGTCTCGACGGGCGGTTCGTCAACGGCCCCAATGTCAATGCGGTCCAGGGTTTTGACAAAGCCTCCATCTGTCTGACCCCTGTCAATATTGAGATCATGCACGGCTTCATTTTCGCCAATCTCGATGCCGATGCCCGGCCGATGGATGAATGGTTCCCCGGGGTGCGCCAGCAGCTGGCTGATCACGTCCCTGATATCGACCGGCTGAAGCCGCTTGAATGGATCGAAATTCCCGAGCGGTGCAACTGGAAAGTTTCGGTGGAAAACTATTCCGAATGCTATCACTGCACCCTCACCCACAAGACCTTTTCCACCGGTGTTGTCAAACCGGAAACCTATGATATTCAGCCTCAGGGCTACTGTCTGCGGCATACCACCGAGTGTCAGAATCTCGACGCCATGACCTACCCGATCGATCTTGAGGCCAATGATTATGCCGGGGTCTATTCGTCATGGTTTTTGTGGCCGATGTTCTCGTTCCAGGTCTATCCGGGCAATGTCCTCAACACCTATCACTGGCGCGCCCATGATGCGGATCACGTGACCGTCTGGCGCGGCTGGTACACGATTGACGGCGAAGAATCCGATGTCATGCGGCAACTGGCGGTTCAGGACCGCGAAACCACCGTGGCCGAAGATATCTCGCTTGTTGAAAGCGTCCATAAAGGCCTTTCGAGCCGTGGTTATGTGCCAGGGCCACTGGTGGTTGATCCGGCCTGTGGGGTCAATTCCGAGCACTCGATCAAGGCGCTCCAGCAATGGATGCGGGAAGCTGTCGATGGCGCCTGAAACCCCGCCTCTCTATCAGCAATCCGCCCGGGCGGTGGTCGCTGCTCTGCGGGACGGGCAGATCACCCCCCATGATGCGATCGATGCGGTCGAGGCCCGCTGGCAGGATGTCGACAAGGCGGTCAATGCCATGCCCACCACCTGTTTTGACCGGGCCCGTGCGGCGGCTGATGCGCTGCTGCAGAAACCGGTTGAAGAACGCGGACTGCTGGCCGGTCTGCCCGTCGCGATCAAGGACCTCAGCGATGTTGCCGGCGTCCGGTCGACGCAAGGCTCACCGATCTTTGCCGATCACGTACCGGAGCATTCAGCCTTTATCGTCACCACAATAGAGGCCGCAGGCGGTATCGTTACGGGCAAGACCAACACACCCGAGTTTGGTGCCGGGGCCAACACCTTCAACCCGGTTTTCGGGGCGACGCGCAACCCCTGGAACACGGCGCTATCAGCCGCAGGCTCCTCCGGCGGCTCGGCGGTTGCCCTTGCCACCGGCACAGCCTGGCTTGCCCACGGCTCCGATCTGGGGGGATCATTACGCAACCCGGCCAGTTTCAACGGCATTGTCGGCCTGCGCCCGAGCCCCGGCCGAGTCGCCAGCGGCCCCCTCGCCAATCTCTTTGACACCCTCGGCATGGATGGCCCGATGGCCCGCGATGTGCCCGATCTGGCGCTGCTGCTCGATGCCATGGCCGTCACCGATACACGGGCACCGCTCAGCCTCGAGACTCCGGCCCGATCCTTCCTGGCAGCCGCCGAGGCCAGAACGCCGCCCCGCCGTGTTGCCTTCAGTCCTGATCTGGGGATCACCCCCGTTGACAGCAGGGTTGAGGCCTGCTGCCGCGATGCTGTGGCGAAACTGGCGGATCAAGGGGTGGAGGTGATCGAGGCCCATCCCGATTTCAGCGAGGCCCATGAGGCGTTTCAGATCCTCCGTGCCCACGGTTTTGCCTCGGCCTTGCATGATCTCTATGAGCACAAGCGCGATCAGCTGAAACCCGAAGTGGTCTGGAATATCGAAAAGGGGCTCGACCTCACCGGCGGTGAGATCGCCCGTGCCGAACGCCAGCGCAGCACGATTTTCGCCCGGGTGGCGGCGTTCATGGAAGAAGTTGATCTCTTGCTGACCCCAGCGACGATCGTCCCCGCCTATCCTGTCGAGGAACGCTATGTCACCGCCTGCAACGGTGTTGAGTTCAGCACCTATATTGACTGGCTGGCGATTGCCTATGCGATCACCCTCACGGGCCTGCCCGCGCTTTCTGTGCCTGCCGGGCTGACGCCGGAGGGCCTGCCTGTGGGGCTGCAAATGGTCGGCCGCACCCGCGGTGAGGCGATGCTGCTTTCCCATGCCGCCTGGACCGAGGAAACCCTTGGCCGCCTGCCGACACCGATTGATCCCTGTCTCAGCCCGTCTTAACTCTTTCTTCATCTTTTTGCGCTAGAATGGGCACGGCTGAAGGAGGATCATCATGAGTCAATGCGAAAGCTGCGCCATGCCGATGAAGAATGATCCCGAAGGCGGCGGCCGTGAAGCCGATGGTCGCCGTTCAACCCGGTATTGTTCCTATTGCTACGATGATGGGGAATTTCTGTACCCCGTCGATGATGTGGCTGAATTTCAGGCCATGGTGGTTGAAAACATGGTGAAAAAACACGGCTGGTGGCGCCCTGTCGCCTGGCTGATGACCCGGGGCATCCCGCGGCTGCCACGCTGGACGAAAAAGGGTTGAGCAAACGGGCGGTTCACTTTACAAAATGCCTAAGAGATTGATAGGGAAAGACCATGGCCGCCACACCGATACGCCCGTTACCGTCTTATCTGACCAAACGCTATAAGGCGTGGTACAGAACCGACTATGAGGACAACCGAAGCTGGTTTCAACATCTGGCAGAAATGGGTCAGCGGCCTCGGGCGATGGTAATTTCCTGCTGTGACAGTCGGGTTCATGTGACCTCGATCTTCGGGGCGGAAAGCGGTGAGTTTTTCATTCACCGCAACATTGCCAACCTGATTCCCCCATTTAATCCCAGCGGTGACCACCACGGGACATCTGCAGCCATTGAATTTGCTGTCACTGCCCTGCAAGTGGCGCATATTATCGTGCTCGGGCATTCGGGATGTGGCGGCATTCAGAACGGTTATCATGTCTGCAACCAGACCGATGGCCACCCGCTCAAGGACACAAGTTTCATCTATAAATGGCTGCAGATACTCAAGCCTGCCTGTGATCGTCTGCCTGAGTCCGGTCACGATAATGAAAAGATCGCCATGCTTGAAAAGCAATCGGTCATAACCAGCCTTGAAAACCTGATCGGGTTTCCTTTTGTTGCAGATGCTGTTGCCTCCGGCTCGCTCAGCCTGCATGGGCTGTGGCACGATATCGGCAACGGCACGCTGATGGGCTATAACGCAGAAACCGATCGTTTCGAAGCGTTTTAACCCTTCGCTTTGGCGGCGAGCATCCGGCGGCGTTCATTGATCTGCCGGTTGCCTTCATCAGTGCCGTCATGGAAGGAGCCGAACCATTTGTCCCAGGGCGTATCCAGCGTCCCGTAATTGCAATCGAAATACTTGTGATGCAGCTGGTGGAAGAAATCCCCCAGTTGCAGATCAGGCACCGGCCCGAGCCGCAGTTTATCAAACCCGGCATGGGAAGTCGGCGCCCCCATCCCATGGAACATCATTGAGAAGATGAGATGCACCGGATGCGCCGGCAGGATGAAAAAGATCAGCGCATCTGAAAACAGGATCAGCTGTTCCGCCGGATGCATCGCCAGCCCTGACCACGGCCCGGTATTGATATTGCGGTGATGCCAGCAATGCACATGGCGATAGAGCGGGCCGATATGCAGCACCCGGTGATGCAGATAGAAATACGCCCCGGCCCAGAACGGGATGATGAACAACAGCACGACAAACCAGACAGGATGATCGGCAAAACTGATCTGCATCCCGTAGCCATTGGCCCAGGCCCAGTGGATGAGACATTCATAGAGCGACCAGATCAGCACCGCCGGGCCGAGGGTCCAGAACATATTGTCCAGCACCTGATTGCGGAAGGTAAAGCGGCCGTTATCGCGGGCGAAGGGGCGGGTTTCGTACTGGGTATCCTCGCCCTGCGCCTTCCAGACATGGAGCCAGAGATGCAGCCCCCCGGCGGTGATCGTCACCAGCACGAGGTTACGCAGCCAGACCTCAGCCATCCAGCCGAAAGCAAAGGTCTTCGCTTCAGCCGGGTCAGGCAAAAAGTTGAAAACGATCACCACCGCGACAATAAGAAAGATCACCCGCTCAGAAACCGGTCGCCACGCCCGCACCATATAGGAAAGCACCTCACCAAGGCGCGGCGGGTTATCCCAGAACGGGGCCAGCCTGATCGGCAGCGACGGGGTGTAGTCCCAGACCTTGCGTGATGATTTTTCCATCATCCTCTCTCCTGAGCGGCACCCCTATCGCAAACGATGGGGATAGAGATGGTCATAGTGTTGCCGCGCCCGGGCGTGGATTTCCTGGACCCGCGGCGGTGTCTCGGTGATATCGGGATAGGCACCGCGGGGCTGTGGCTTGAGCCCGTCTGAATTCCGCAAATTGGCATGGAACGACCCGCCATCCCACCAGCTGACCTCATCACGGGCCCCCGGTTCCCAGGACAGCGCCTCTTCAATGAAGGGAATGCCCACCGCCTCGCACCAGAGCCGCACCATCCGCACCGGGTCTTCGAGCAGATCATCGCTGTCGATCACCGGCGGCGGCGTGCCCTCGATCTCGGTGATCAGATCAAAAAGCGCCCGCTGTTCGGCAAAGCCGACTTCCTTTTCATGGAAATCCGGCCACTTGCTGTGCATCGAGGTGATCGTCTTGGCCGGGTCACGGATCAGGAACGAATGGGTGAAATGGCCAAGCATGGCCGGTGTCCAGATATGATCAATGTAATGGGGAAAGTCCTTGATGAAAACCGCCCCCTTCGCCGCCCGGGCACGGAGATCATCCCAGACACTGTCAAGCGTCAGCCCCGGGGTGCGGAGGCTGTCGGCCTGAAGCCGCGGCCAGAGCGGGTCTTCCCCCTGATACCACGCCTCCCCGAAAGGTTCGTGCAGGCAATCGAGATCACCCCGCTGGCGCATCATCCATTCAAAGGCTGTCGAGGTTGAGCGGGGCACAGCCCAAAGCGCCAGAATCAGTTTCATCGGATCACCCTTTGAGCGAGGAAAGCAGTGTGCCCTGTTCGGTCAGCGGGGCAAGGCCAAGGGTCTTGAACATCCGCCAGTAGAGCGCTGTATCATGGCCGATAACCGGCTTGCCGAGCATGGCTTCGAGTTTGGTTTCGAGATGCACCGGGCGTTCAGCAAGCCCATCGGGCCCGGAACGGAAATTGCACATCCCGTTGATCAGATAGGCATCGGCGGTGGGGGCCTTGTCGGCCACATAGGCGAAACTCTTTTCCGCCAGATCACCATCGAAACACCAGATGCAGGCGTTGATCTCTTCCTGGCTGTCAAACCATCCCTGATCGTGAAAATTGCCTGCCCAGAGCACATCGAACCCGGCTTCCTTGAGGAAGGCCACCGTCCCCTGCCACCAGCCCGGATGATGGTAGGCGGCATTAAGCGCGACCTTTTCCACATTCATCGCGCGCAGGGCCTCGACCATGGCATAGCCGGCCATATGGAACGGGGTTTCGTATTTTTCCGAGAGCATGGCGCAATGCTGGCGGATGCCTTCCACCCCCAGCCCCGAGGCGTGCACCCAGTTCGAGCCCACCTGGCCGCAGACATCAACGCCGTTATTGGCCATACAGTGGACGAAATCTTCGAGCATCCCGAAGCGGGCGTGACGCTGATCAAGGCGATGGCGATAATCCGGGGCGTGCAGCATCCAGCCATGGACACCCACCGTGCGCGGGGCCATGCGCAGAAAATCGGACGGCGCCGCATCATAATCCTGCGGCGGACAGGTGAACCCGACCTGATACGGGAAAAGCTTATTCCTGGGGTCAGCCCAATGCGGGGCTTTCTGATACGCCATCACAGCACCTCGTTATGGCATGATTTCCCGAAACTGTGCCGTGATTCGTCAGCCTTGGGAAGAGGAAAAAACCATGCCCCGGGCGGCGATGGCCCCCGGCAAAAGGAGACAGGCTTGCCCTGCACCGGCAAAGAATAGAAAAATTATTCTCTATCAGGACAAAATATTAAAATATTTATCCTATTTATCCTCAAAATTATTCAGTTTAAGGAACGTTATCCTCATGATCGCGGCATTGATGAAACAATTTTGCACGCAAAACCCATGATTGAGACGCTGACCATTCTTTTTGCCGACTGGCGAGATACCCATGATCTCGGGCTGATGATGCTCCTGGGCGGTGGCCTTGTGGGGATGATCTTCGGGGTCCTTGCCGAGCGGATTGATTTCTGCTCACGGACAGCCTTCGGGCGGTTCTTTGACGGCACCTGGCGGCAGGATTCGGGGCCGGTTCTCTGCCTGCTCGTGGCCATGCTGGCGGCCATCGGTTCTGTTCAGATGCTGGCGGCAACCGAGGCGGTGGATTTCACCACAACCGGGGAAACTGATCTCCGGGTTGGCGGGATCGCCTTCGGCAGCCTTATTTTCGGGATCGGGATGACACTCTGCCGCGGCTGTATCTCGCGGCTGCTCGTGCTGACGGGGCGCGGCAACCTGCGGGCACTCTTCACCCTCGGTTTTCTTGGGCTTGTCGCCTGGTCATCGATCAGCGGCGTTCTGGCAGCCCCGCGGATGGCCCTGGCCGGATGGCTGACCCTGTCTGTCGACAGCGGTTTTTCCGCCACAGCCGCTCTGCTGACCGGCGGGCTTCTTCTCGGGATGATTGCCTTCATCCTCTTCCAGACAAAACGCCTCCCTCCCCATCTTGGCGCGGCAGCGGCCATCGGCCTGATGGTTGGGCTCGCCTTCGCCATCACCGGCATGGTCGGGGCGGATGATTTCGACCCTGTGCCTGTTGAGGGCCTGCTGTTCACCCGGCCGCTGACGGAAACACTCGCCTATTTCACCTACGGCCAGACCCTGAGCCTCAAATTCGGGATCGGCCTTGTCCCGGGCTGTGTCATCGGGGCGGCAGTATCGGCTGGCCTTGGCGGCCGCAGCCGGATCGAGACATTTGATCAGAACAGCCCCCACCCTCTGCGCTATCTGGCCGGGGCGGTGATGATGGGTTTTGGCGGGGTGGTTTCCGGCGGCTGTACCATCGGCTGGATGCTGACCAATGCCGCCAGTGGGCATCTCGGCCTGATCATTGCCGTGGCAGGGTTCCTGACCGGCATGAAACTCGCCACATCGTCTTTTGGCAGACGCCTGCAGCCTGCCTGACCGGCTGTGCCCTCATTCGTTGTCGATATCACCGGCCCCGGCCCCGGCAGCACGGGATCGGTCTGATTCCGGCACATAGGTGCGGTGGGCGTATTCCATCAGCCGCTGCCAGCAGGATGACGGCACATCGACCGCCACCCCCGGCTGTGCCGGGGCAAGCCTGTTCTCACCAGCCCCGGGCGCAACCTCACTGGTGCTGATCGTGATCATGTCATCGGGTTTCAGTACGCCACTGCCCTTCACCTGGCCGCCAGCCGCGGTCAAGCGGCTGCCCGCTGCGGTTTCGACAACAAAAACCGTTTGCGTTTCAGCCGTGAACACCACAAGCGCGGCCAACAGATACCGCGGGGCAGTGATCTGCCCCTGCCAGGCCTCACCCGTGGCAGCGATCCATTCGATCAGGGCGAGCCCTGCCACCGGCGCATGGATCATCCGGGTTGCTGCCGCATCAGTGAGGCAGGGCTGATCATCACCATCAATTGTCTCAAGCACTTTGAGCAGGCTGCCGAGAAAGGGCTCACCACATGCGGCCAGATGCTGCGCCAGATGGCCCGCATCATGGGCCAGCCCCCATTCAACCCCCACCCCGCGGCAAGCCTTGACCGTGGTGGCGGCAATTTCATTCTGCGAGACAGCGATCATGGCACAGGGTTAGCCAAGCGAAGAGAAAAGCCAGTCATCGGCGTTGGCGTCAGCAAGCCCTGCCGCCAGCGGTGCCCCTTGATAGAGCGTGATCCGTGTCCACAGATCAGATTTCGGATCGAATTTTGACGCCCCAAAAAAGCTGAGTTTGCAGCGCAGCATATCGATCGGCCGGGTGCTGGCCGCAACAAGGTTATCAGCAATCTCACCATAGGGGGCATCTGCCGTGGTCATTGCCCGCCGGATCATGAAACGGTGCTCAGGCTGCCGCAGCATGACATCAGCAAGGAGCGTCGCGCTGTCATATCCGGCAAGATCACGGTGAAGGGCCTGGACCTGATGCGGGATATCAAACGGAAACTCGCATTCGGCTCCGTCTTCCTCATAACGGTTGCCAAGCCGCGGCTCCAGTTTTGCGGCCGAAGTGTACCAGAAAAGACGCGATTGTTCCGGATCATCAAGATCAAGATCAAGCGCCCAGCGGTAGTGTTTATCGAGGACAGCGGTGAGTTCGGCCACTGTCTTGCCGGAAGCAAATTGCGGGGCCTCACGGGCGGCCATCATGGCCCCGAGATCATCAATAAGATCGCCGAAAGGCTCGAGCACAATCGAGACAAGCATTTCCTGCGCCTCAACCGACAGCACGGCGGCACGATCAAAAAGGGCCTTAATCGGCATTTCAGCAGCATCGAAGGCCGGGTCTTTTATCCAGGCGGCGATCTCGACCAGCTCTCCATCAAGCCGGGTGATCCTGTCCATCTGGACAGCATCATCGACACGCCATTCAGCCGTATACTGCTGTGCCCTTTCCACCAGATCACAAAGCCGCTGATGCTGGTCCGGGCCCACCGCACGGATTGCCATGACCCGCGCCAGGGCTGTCTCGCGGGCTTCCATCCACTGGTGCAGCAGGGCCTGGTGGTTGACCAGAAACGGTGCCATACCGAGGCCGGTGGCATTGCCAATACCAAAGTGGCGCGCCAGCATCGGATCAAGGCCGATGGCCCTGTCACCGCCCTTGCCGCGGGCAAGGTGATCGACAAGCAGCAGCGAAAAATGCCGGATCAGATAGACTGTCAGCATTTCCGCCATGAACGGGGCGGCCATGGCTTCACGGTTTTTGAACCGGTCGCGGTCACTGATACCGAACTTGCCATTGCCATAGACGGCGGTTGTCCGCATCAGATAACCGATGCGGTTGACCATCCCGGCATCAGGCTGGCGGCCTTCGGCAAGGCAGGAGACGACATGGTCGAACATCCGCACCGATTTGTTGGCCCGGCTCAGGGTCAGTTGATGCTGGCGATGGCGGCCTTCTTCCTGGGTGCTGACATGGGGATGCATAGCGGCGATGGTAGCCGCATCCGGTTCACCATCATAGAGGGTGAAGGTCGCATCCCAGGCATCGGCGATCACCCGGTCGCTGCGCCTCTCGGGCGAGAGATCATGGCTGTAGGCCACCAGCGAATAGACATGGTCAGGGGTTGTCGCCCTGATCACCGCAACCCCGAAGCCGTTTTCATCGAGATCAACCCGGGGGGCATCGATCATCCAGCCTTCGTCATGCATGCGGCGGATTAACTGACGCGAAAACGACAGCCGCATCGGATGGAAACTGCCCATGCGGTTGAGCCGCATGACCTCCGCCGGGGAGCGCACCCTGATGGCAGGGTTAGTTTCAGCAATGCTGATATCAGACATGATCGCCTCTCACATAGGGGCTCGAACAAAACGGTTTTCTTGTCTTACTGCGGCTGAAACGACCGGCGATAGAATTCAAGCCAGTTGCCACCGGCAATCTTAGCCAGATCGGCATCGGAAAATCCAGCCTTTTTCAGCCCGGCCAGAATATTCGGCCAGTCACGGTTATCCGTGAACCATGCCGGCATCGGCGGAAAGCCCGGGGCGCTGGCCGAGCCTTCGCCGTAATCGATTGTCTTGGTCCAGCGTCCCACCCGCATCCATTCGACCACGGAATCCGGCTGATCCTGACAGAGATCGGAACCGAAACCGATATGATCGACCCCGATCATGGCGGCGGTATCGGCGATCATCCGGCAGAAATCATCAAGGCTGCAACCACTGCCACCCGCCAGATGGTGAGGGTAGAGCGAGAAGCCCAGCATCCCGCCGCTTTCGGCAAGGGCTTTCAGGACTGCATCGGATTTGTTGCGCCGCGCCGGATGCCAGAAGGACGGATTGGCATGGCTGATAACAATCGGCCGCACCGAATGCTCGATCGCCTCGAGGGTCGACCGTTCGGCGGAATGGGACATATCGACAACAAGCCCGACACGGTTCATCTCCGCCACCACTTCGCGGCCCATGCGGGTGAGCCCTGTATCATCCTCTTCGTAGCAGCCCGTGGCGAGCAGCGACTGGTTGTTGTAGGTGAGCTGCATAAACCGCGCCCCGAGCCGGTGCACAACCTCAACAAGACCGATATCATCCTCGATCGGTGACGGATTCTGGAACCCGAAGATCACGGCGGTGCGGCCACTGGCCTTTGCCGCCTCAACATCCTCGGCGGTGAAAGCCTGGCAGATCAGATCGGCATGGTTTTCGAAATGACGATTCCAGGCTTCGATATTGAGCACTGTTTCGCGGAAATTTTCATGATAGGCGATGGTGACATGAACAGCATCAACCCCGCCCTTTCGCCATTGCCGGAATATTTCCGGCGACCAGTAACAGTATTGCAGACAGTCAATCAGCATAGAACCCTACTCCGGCTTCTGGCGCGATGGATGCGGCAGATAATCCATGGCCCAGTCATTGTAATTGCCATCCCCGCGATAATACCGCAACTCGTCACCCTCGTTGAGATCATAATCCCAGAACGGTTTGATCCCCTGGCTGTGCGCCGCCCGCACCAGATGCCGCCGCCGCTGGCTGAGGACGATTTTCTCGGACAGCCCGTCGGAATCCCATTTTTCCTCCGCCTCAGTGCGCAACGCGGCCAGGGTTTCGGCATGGGCCGGATCATCTGCCATATTATGCCGCTCTTGCGGGTCGGCAACAACATCATAAAGCAGGTCCGGATCCCCCTTGCTGGTGATGAGTTTGTAATTGCCGCGCCTGATCATGAAGATCGGGGCGAGAATCCCTTCCGAGAGCAATTCAGCATAGACCGGACGGCCCGGGTCAGGGTTGGCCGCGATATCCATCAGATTGTCACCATCAAGCGGTTCCACCGCCCCCGGCCATTCACCGCCGGTGGCCATGCCTGCAAAACTGGGCAGCAGATCGAGCAGCGAGACCGGCGTTTCAACCCGGCCTTGGGCGATCAGCCCCGGGGCCTTGATGATCAACGGCACCCTGAGCGCACTTTCAAAAAACGTCTTCTTCAGCCACAGCCCCCGTTCACCGAGCATTTCCCCATGGTCGGAGGTAAACACGACAATCGTGTTGTCGGTCTGGCCGCTTTCTTCCACAGCATTGAGCAGACGGCCCAGGTGATCATCGATATAACTCACCGAGCCGCAATAGGCCCGGCGCGCCCGGGCAATCGCTTCATCGGGTACATCGGCAGCATCAAAGCCATGCTGGCGCAACACCCGCAGGCTGTGGGGATCGTTTTCATTATGGGGGATCATGCCGGTTTTCGGCATGGGAATCTCAACCCCGTCATAGCGGTCCCAGTGTTCCTGCAGACACAGATACGGGTCATGGGGATGGGTGTATGACACCTGCAGGAAAAACGGCCTGCCATCAGCAGCACGCGCCGCATCATAGATTTCCTGAACAGCCTTGTGTGTCACATCCTCATCGTAATCGATCTGGACATTGCGGCGGCAGACACCGGAGTCTGTCAGCACGCTGGTATCGGTCGCGCCGTGGAAGCCGCTGCTTGACCAATCAGGCGTCCAGGCAAAATCGCTGGGATAGATATCCGTGGTCAGCCGCCGTTCGAAGCCGTGCAACTGATCGGGACCGACGAAATGCATCTTCCCCGAAAGGCAGGTGCGATAGCCGAGATGGCGCATATAATGGGCATAACTCGGGATCGTTGCCGGGAATTCCGTGGCGTTGTCATAAGCCCCGACCCTGGAGGCCAGCAGGCCTGTCGCCATGGACATCCGCGACGGGGCACATAGCGGGAAATTGCAATAGGCCACATCAAAAACCGTACCGTCTTCGGCAAGAGCATCGATATGCGGTGTGCGCGCGATCGGGTGACCATAGGTGGCGAGAACATCGATGGTGAGCTGATCAGTCTGAACAAAGAGAATATTCGGCTGACCGGTCATCATCTACATGCCGCCGAGTTCTTTCAGCTCCCGGTGGCATTCAATCACGTGCTTGTTCTGATCAACGCGCCGGGGTGGGGCCGTGGTATCGCAGGTCCCGGCAATGGCGAGGGGACAGCGATCGAAAAACGGGCAGCCGACTTCGGTCAGTTGCACCTGGCCACTGATGCCGGTTGCGGCTTCCTGCTTTTCCATGGTCTCTTCAAGCCAGCCGACACGCGGTTCCGGCACAGATGAGATCAAGAGCCGTGTATAGGGGTGATAGGGCGGCGAGAGCACTTGATCCGTCGGCCCCTGTTCGGCCACACGCCCGGCATAGAGCACCACGATCTCATCGGCGAAGGAGGCCACGGTCGAAAGATCATGACTGATGAACACATAGGAAACACCGGTCCGCGCCCGCAGCGATTTGAGTAATTCGATGACATTCGCCCCAACAATGGTATCAAGCGCCGAGGTCACCTCATCACAGAGCACAACTTCCGGGTCAGCCGCCAGGGCCCGGGCCAGGTTGACCCTTTGTTTCTGCCCGCCCGACAGCTCATGCGGAAAGCGGTCACCAAAAGCCAGAGGCAGTTCCACCATTTCCAGCAATTCATTGATCCGCTTCTGTTTTTGCTTGCCCCGCAAACCCAGATAAAACTCGACGGGTCGGCCGAGAATATCCTTGATCCGTTGCCGCGGATTAAGCGCCGTATCTGCCATCTGATAGACGAACTGGACCTTTTGCAATTCCTCCCGGCTGCGTTGTCGCAAATCCGGGGCAAGGGTCTCGCCATCCAGTCTGATCTCGCCCGCTGTGGGCGGCAGCAGCCCGGCGAAAACCCGGGCAAGGGTCGATTTCCCGCAGCCTGATTCCCCGATAATCCCGACAGTCTTGCCGCGTTCGATAGATACATTGACGTCTTTCAGAACCATGACCTTGGGTTTGCCATCGGCACCCCTGCCATAGCCGGCATCAATATCCGTGACCTCAAGGGCAGGGGCATCACGTTTATGTTCATCCGAGGTCTCGTCACCGAGACCTGCCTCGGGCAGCGGTTTGATCGCCGCCATCAGCCGCTTTGTATAGGGGTGCTGCGGCTTGTTGATGATCACATCAACAGGCCCGGCCTCCTTGATCTCACCGTTGTAGAGCACGATGATATGGTCAGCGATCTGGGCCACCACCGCGAGGTCATGGGTCACATAGATTGCCGCCGCGCCTTCTTCTTTGATAACGCCCTTGAACGCTTTCAGGACTTCGATCTGGGTGGTCACATCAAGCGCTGTTGTCGGCTCGTCCAACACCAGAAGATCAGGTTCACCGCAAAGTGCCATCGCCGCCATCAGCCGCTGCAGCTGCCCACCGGAAACCTGGTGCGGATACCGGTCACCGATGGTTTCGGGGTTCGGCAATTCGAGCGCATGGTAAAGATCGAGCGCCTTGGCATCAGCCGCTTCCCGTGTCTTGGTGCCATGCAGGACAGGCGCTTCCGTCACCTGTTCATTGATCTTGATCGAGGGGTTGAAGGTCGCCGCCGCAGACTGCGCCAGATAGGCCACCTTTTCACCGCGCAGGGGCCGCAACTCTTCAGTGGTTTTGTCGATAACATTCTCATCGAGCAGCCGCGCCTCGCCACCGGCAAATGTGAGCCCCGGTTTGCAATAACCGAGCGCCGACAGCGAGATC
>JBMHCY010000061.1:0-5186 GCA_049889655.1 Puniceispirillales bacterium (SeqCode) | reverse complement strand
CTGCAGCCAAAAAGAAGAAGGCCGCCACCAAACCCAAATCACCGGTTAAAAAGCGTCGCCCTGCTGCCCGCAAGGCGACCCCGGCTGCGTCTCGGGAAAACATAATTCCCCTCAAGGGCCGTGATAAATCCTCCTGACCGTGGCTTACCCATGATTTTCAGTGTCTACACCCTTGGCAAATCGACTTGTAATGACTAGAACCATGGGATTGCTGAGAGGGGCCGAGACAGGCGATGCTTGAAAAAACCTATGATCCGAAATCGTTTGAAGCTGCATGGTATGACCGCTGGGTAAAATCAGGGAGTTTCGCCTGCAACCCGAATAGCCCGGCCGATCCCTATACGATCATGATGCCGCCGCCGAATGTGACAGGGTCGCTGCATATCGGCCATGCTCTGACCTTTACGCTTCAGGATATCCTGATCCGTTATCATCGGATGCGCGGCCGTGATGCGCTGTGGCAGCCAGGAACCGACCATGCCGGGATCGCCACCCAGATGGTTGTTGAACGAATGCTCGATGCCGAAGGCCTCAACCGCCGTGATATGGGGCGTGAAGCCTTTGTTGAGCGGGTCTGGCAGTGGAAGGAAGAATCCGGCGGGACGATCACACGCCAGCTGCGCTCGCTCGGGGCTTCACCGGATTGGCCGCGGGAACGCTTCACCATGGATGAAGGGCTTTCCCATGCTGTCCGCAAGGTGTTTGTCGATATGCACGATCAGGGCCTGATCTACCGCGACAAACGGCTTGTCAACTGGGATCCGAAACTGCTGACAGCCATCTCTGATCTCGAAGTCGAACAGAAAGAGGTCAAGGGCCATTACTGGCATCTCAACTACCCGATTGAGGGCATGGACGGTGAGACGATCACCGTCGCCACCACCCGGCCTGAAACGATGCTTGGCGATACCGCCGTTGCTGTTCATCCTGATGATGACCGCTATCGCCATCTGGTCGGCAAGATGGTCCGGCTGCCGATTGTCGACCGTCTCATTCCGATCATTGCCGATGACTATTCCGATATGGAAAAGGGCAGTGGTGCGGTGAAGATCACCCCCGCCCATGATTTCAATGATTTTGAGGTCGGCCGCCGCCATGACCTTGAGATGATCAATATCTTTACCGCTGAGGCGAAGCTCAACGAAAATACCCCGGCAGATTGGCAGGGGATGGATCGTTTCGAGGCCCGCAAGCGGATTGTTAACGAATTCGAAAGCCTCGGTCTGCTGGTGGAGATCACCGATACACTCCATACGGTTCCCCACGGTGACCGTTCCGGGGTTCCGGTTGAACCCTGGCTGATGGATCAGTGGTATGTCGATGCCCACACCCTGGCACAACCGGCGATCAAGGCTGTCGAAGATGGCCGCACCCGGATTGTTCCCCAGCGGTGGGAGAAGACCTATTTTGAATGGATGCGGAATATTCAGCCGTGGTGTATCTCGCGGCAATTGTGGTGGGGCCACCGTATCCCCGCCTGGTATGGCCCTGACGGCACGCCTTTTGTCGCCATGGATGAAGATCAAGCCCACGCCAGGGCGCAAGCCCATTACGGCGAGGCGGTCAGCCTGACGCAGGATGAAGACGTTCTCGATACGTGGTTTTCCTCAGGGCTGTGGCCGTTTTCAACCCTTGGCTGGCCTGAAGACACTGCTGAGATCAAGCGTTACTATCCCGGCGATGTGCTTGTCACCGGCTTTGATATCATCTTTTTCTGGGTTGCCCGGATGATGATGATGGGGATGCATTTCATGGATGGCGAGGTGCCGTTCCGCGATGTCTATATTCATGCGCTGGTGCGTGATGAAAAGGGCCAGAAGATGTCCAAATCCAAGGGCAATGTCATGGACCCGCTGGAACTGAGCGACAAATACGGGGCCGATGCCCTGCGCTTTACCCTGGCGGCCATGGCGGCTCAAGGCCGCGATATCAAACTCGCTGAAAGCCGGATCGAAGGCTATCGCAACTTTGCAACGAAGATCTGGAATGCCTGTCGGTTTCTTGAAATGAACGGCTGTTCTGCCGATGCGGAAACTGATCTCAGCACGGCGCAGGACCCGGTCAACCAGTGGATCATTGCCGAACTGGCCGAGACGGCAGCCAAGGTCAGCAAGGCGATCGAGGAATATCGCTTTAACGAGGCTGCAGACAGCATTTATCAATTCATCTGGCACAGTTACTGTGACTGGTATCTCGAGCTGATCAAACCGCAGCTCGGGGAGGGCCAGGAAGAGGCCGAGGCCCGCCGCATCGCCCCGAAAGTGCTTGCCGAAGCAATCCGGCTCCTGCATCCGATGATGCCGTTCATCACCGAAGAATTGTGGGAAAAGGTTTTTGCCGGTCAGGATATGCTGATCACCTCGGCCTGGCCTGAAACGCTTGCCGTTGACCATGGTGAGGCTGCAGCCGAGATCGGCTTTGTTGTCGATCTTGTCACCGCTGTCCGGTCGATCAGGAACGAGATGAATGTTCCGGCCTCGGCACGCCCGGGGCTTGTCCTGCGTGGCGGTGTTGACGGGCTTGATGGCAAGATTGACCGTAACCGCAACGCCCTTGAACGGCTCGCCCGGGTGACCGAGATCAGCATCGCTGAAACCCTGCCGGAGCAATCTGCCCTCGGTGTTGTTGACGGGATCGAATTTGCCCTGCCGCTGGAAGGCATCCTCGATTTTGATGCCGAACGTGCCCGCCTTAAAAAGGACATTGCAGCAGCTGAAAAGGAAATGGCCAAACTTGAAGGCAAACTCAACAATCCCGGCTTTCTGGCCAAGGCCCCGGAAGCTGTTGTTGAGGAAAACCGTCAGCGGCTGGCCGATGAAACCGATACCAAAGAAAGACTGGCCGTGGCCCTTGAACGGCTCGGCTAGCATAACCGAATGACCTTGTACTGGAGGATAACATGACCACATGGGATAAATCTAAACTGCCAAGCCGCTATGTTTCCGTTGGCCCGGAACGTGCGCCGCACCGTTCCTACTATTATGCCATGGGCATGACCGAAGAAGAGATCAATCAGCCGCTGGTTGGTGTGGTGACGACATGGAACGAAGCCGCGCCCTGCAACATTACCCTCAACCGCCAGGCACAGGCCGCCAAGAAGGGTGTTGCCGAAAACGCAGGCTCACCGCGGGAGTTCACCACCATCACCGTGACCGACGGGATCGCCATGGGGCATCAGGGGATGAAATCCTCGCTGGTCAGCCGTGAAGTGATCGCGGATTCGATCGAGCTGACCGTTCGCGGCCATTGCTATGATGCGATTGTCGGCCTTGCGGGCTGTGATAAATCGCTCCCCGGGGTGATGATGGCCATGGCCCGGCTCAATGTACCGTCGGTGTTCATGTATGGCGGGTCGATCCTGCCCGGCCGCTTCAAGGACCGTGATGTGACGGTTCAGGATGTGTTCGAGGCCGTCGGCGCGCATGCTGCCGGGAATATGTCCGAAGATGAGCTCCACGAGCTCGAATGCGTGGCCTGCCCGAGTGCCGGGTCCTGTGGTGGTCAGTTCACCGCCAATACCATGGCGTGTGTGTCTGAGGCCATCGGCCTTGCCATTCCCGGTTCGGCAGGGGCACCGGCACCTTACGAAACCCGTGATGAATACGCCTACCATTCCGGTCGGATGGTTATGGAACTGGTGAAATCCGGCCTGCGGCCCCGCGATATCCTGACCCGCAAGGCGTTTGAAAATGCGGCCACCGTGGTTGCCGCCTCTGGGGGCTCGACCAATGCCGGGCTGCACCTGCCGGCTCTTGCCGCTGAATGCGGGATCGAGTTTGATCTCCATGATGTCGCCGAGATCTTCAAGCGCACCCCTTATATCGCTGATCTCAAGCCGGGCGGCCGTTATGTCGCCAAGGATATGTTTGAAATCGGCGGTGTACCTGTGCTGCTGAAGGCGCTTTATGATGGCGGCTTCATCCATGGTGATTGCATCACTGTGACCGGCAAGACGATGGCCGAGAACCTCGAGAACGTCGAATTCCCGGTCAATCAGGATGTTGTCTACCCAACAACCAAGCCGCTTTCACCAACCGGTGGTGTTGTCGGGCTACGGGGCAATCTCGCACCGGAAGGGGCGATCGTGAAAGTCGCCGGCATGAAGAACCTTGTTTTCTCCGGGACCGCCCGTTGCTTCGATTGCGAGGAAGATGCCTTCGCTGCTGTGGAGCGCCGTGATTATCAGGAAGGTGATGTCATCGTGATCCGCTACGAAGGCCCCAGGGGTGGCCCGGGAATGCGGGAAATGCTGGCCACCACTGCCGCCATCTACGGCCAGGGCATGGGCGATAAGGTTGCGCTGATTACCGATGGTCGCTTTTCCGGGGCAACCCGCGGCTTCTGTATCGGCCATGTCGGGCCTGAAGCTGCTGTCGGCGGACCGATCGGCCTGCTCAAGGATGGTGACCGGATCACCATTGATGCCGATAAGGGGACGATCGAAGTTGACCTCAGCGAGGCGGAACTTGAATCCCGCCGTGGTGAGTGGAAACCCCGCGAAACCGATTACCAGTCCGGGGCGTTGTGGAAATACGCCCAGACAGTTGGTTCGGCCGAGAAGGGAGCCTTGACCCAGCCCGGTGCAAAGGCAGAAAAGCACACATATGCAGATATTTAAGGGCTGAACTTAAGGTCGCGCCAGAATGCACCATACCGGCGTATGGCCACTGGCGCGATCATTGCCTCGCGGGGTTTTGTCGATGCCGACCTCGCGCACAAGATCGGTCGCCTCGGCATTGGCCAGAAAGTGATCGATGCGGATGCCGTGGTCTTTCTGCCAGGCCCCGCCCTGATAATCCCAGAAACTGTATGCAATTGTGCCCGGGTGATGGGCCCGGAACAATTCGGTATAGCCTTTCCAGCAGATTTCCCTGAACGCGGCCAGGCTTTCCGGCCGGTGCAGGGCATCACCTTTCCAGACATTGATATCCCAGGCGTCAGCATCGCTGGGGATGATATTGAAATCACCACCGAACAGCACCGGCCGGCCTGTGGCGTTGAGCGCCTCGGCCCGGGCGGCCAGACGCTTCATCCAGTCCAGTTTGTAGGTGAATTTGCCTGAAAACGCGCCGTCATCGTCAAAAACCGGGTTGCCATTCGGCAGGTAGAGCCCGGCCATGGTGATCCCGGCAACATCGATTTCCAGATAGCGGGCCTGTTCATCCATGGCATCGCCTTCGGGATGC
>JBMHCY010000060.1:0-12025 GCA_049889655.1 Puniceispirillales bacterium (SeqCode) | reverse complement strand
CTTACGGGCAGGACCGTAGGAAATCCAGCTGGCCTGATCAGCAAGACGCTTGGTGTCGGTGCTGAAGGTGATGAACTTCAGGGCTTCTTCCTTGTTCGGTGCACCACGCGGGATAACGAACAGGTCAAAGTCGAGAATCTGACCATCCCAGACAACTTCAAGCGGCTGGCCTTCGGCAACAGCAGCGTTGAAGATACGGCCGTTATAGGCGGTCGACATGGCAACTTCACCATCGGCGAGCAGCTGTGGCGGCTGAGCACCGGCTTCCCACCAGACGATATCATCCTTGATGGAATCCAGCTTGGCGAAAGCACGGTCAACACCGGCATCGGTGCCGAGGATGTCATAAACCTGACCAGCAGGAACGCCGTCAGCCATCAGTGCCATTTCCAGGGTTGCCTTGGCGCTCTTGCGCAGGCCACGCTTGCCGGGGAAATCCTTGGTGTTGAAGAAATCACCAATGGTCTTAGGTGCCTTGGCATTTGTGGCTGTGTTGTATGCAAAAACTGTCGACCAGACGATGTTGGCAACAGCACAATCCTGAATGGCGCCATCGATGAAGTCTTCGCTGGCTGGTGTGCCATCCGGAGCCGGTGGCAGCATGGATGCGTCAATCGGCTCGAGCAGGCCTTCATCACAAAGACGGACAGCGTCGGAAAACTCGACGTCAGCCACGTCAATGGTGACGTTGCCGGCTTCAACCTGAGCCTTGATCGGGGTGGCCGGGTTATCGGAGTCAACGGAATTGACCTTGATCCCAGTCTCCGCCGCGAACGGCTTGTGATACGCTTCGACCTGGGACTTGGTGTAAGCACCACCCCAGGACATTACCGTAACTTCGGCAGCCAGCGCCGGAGCAGTCAACCCGACGAGCGCAGAAGCGACGATCAGATGCTTGATTTTCATAATGTATCCTCCATGTACATGGCATTTTTGGTGTTGTTGCTTCCTGCAGAACCCCCGCAGGAACCATTCCGGGTTGCTCCCGAATTGGGACAAGGGTCATCCTCTGGCGGAAGCAACCTTGGCCTGATCTGATTAGGGCAAAATCCTGGTGAATTTTCAACCCCCTAATCACAACAATTCAGCATTGTGAAAGAAGGGCTATTCGACAACAGGCCCGCCGGAACTGTCATAGCGGGTGCTGCCACGGCGGCTCGGGTCAATATCCAGCTCGACCAGCATCGGCTGGTGAGCCCGCTGTGAGCAGCCCTCACGGGGGCAGAGATGGCAGTTGATCCCGATTTCCGAGAACTGCATATCCTTGCGCGCATAGGGGTCGGCATAGACGATCTTGTCACAATGCTCGATACTGCAGCCAAGCGAGAGCACCAGCCGCCTGTCCTGGGTTTCCTTGCTGAACGTCGGCCGGTCGGTTGTCCGGGCGATGGTGAAGAATCGCTCACCATCGGGCAGTTCGACAAATTGCGGGATGATCACCCCCGGGGTTCGGAACGCTGTATGCAGGTTCCAGACCGGGCACGAGCCGCCGTATTCCGCCACCTGAAATGTCGTGGCGTTGAACCGCTTGGTGACATTCCCCGCCTTGTCGACGCGCAGGAAGAAAAACGGTATCCCCCTGCTGCCGTCTTTTTGCAGGGTTGTCAGCCGGTGGCAGACCTGCTCGAACGAGACCCCGAAACGGGCGGCCAGGCGGTCGATATCGTAGGATGTTTCGACTGCCTTGGCGAGAAACGAATCATACGGCATCAACAGGGCAGCCGCATAGTAATTGGCAAGCTCAACCTTGCACCGGGCGCGCACCGACCGCCGGTCATCGGAGAGCCGTTCGGTCATCTCATCAAGCAGGCCTTCGTTTTCGATCAGGCACAGGACATGGGCCAGCTGAAAGACCCTGTTGATATGATCGAGCGCTTCCGAGAGATAAATCTTGCCCGCTTCAGCATCATGGATACGCAGCGTATCCTGCATTTCCTCAACAGGCCTGATCTCGACACTGATGCCATAGTCCACGCCGAGCCTGCCCTTGAGCCAGACATAGGCCTCATCCCGGGGAATATCGGTGCGGCGGGAAAGTTTTTCCGCCTGCTTTTCAAGTTCGGGAAAATAATTCGAATTGTTGCGGAAGAAATCATGGACAACCGTCTCAGCGGAAGTGGACAGCATTTCATCGGGCATCCGTTCATGGCCGAGTTTCATGACATTCTCGAGCATGGTGCGGTATTCCTGATGCAGCCGCAGAAAATGACCCGCGAGCATGGGGGCGTTTTCGACCGCGCTGCGCAATTCGCGCAAATCAACCGCGCCGCCACCGAAAACAGGGTCCTTTAGGGCAGCCCGCATATCTTCGAAGATGCGGTCATCCTTGTCTTGTACAAGTTCCTGCCAATCGACACCGTAAACTTCGAGCAGACCGACCAGCACCCGCACTGAAAGGCTGCGCTGGTTGTGTTCCATCAGATTGATATAGGCCGGGCTGACACCGAGCCGTGTTGCCATCTCCGCCTGGGTATGGCCGTGTTCACGCCGCAATTGCCGCAATCTCGGGCCAACAAAAGTCTTCATCGGAAGATGCCTTAAAAAGTTTACAACTTAACATATGATAGCGCTGTATTGTTAACTGTAAACACTTTTACACAATTTTTGGTGCAAAGGTTCTTCTCTGCTGACATGGTTGGTCCAGGTTAATTGCAGAACAAACAAACCCCAACCGACAACAACAACAAAGGTGCTATCATGACAGGTTTCACAGGTCTCGCCGTCCCCGGCCCCACCAACATGCCGTTTCAGGTTCGTCAGGCTATGGATGTGCCGCTCGAAGACCATCGCGCGCCAAACTTCCCCGAATTTACCCTGCCGCTGTTTGAAGACCTGAAGAAGGTTTTCCGGACAACAACCGGCCGCGTTTTCATTTTCCCCGGCTCCGGGACTGGTGGCTGGGAATCCGCCATCGCCAACACGCTGAGCGCCGGTGACAAGGTGCTGACCGCAAGCTTTGGCCAGTTTTCCATGCTCTGGGTGGATATGTGCACCCGCTTCGGCCTCGATGTCCACAATGTTGATGTGGAATGGGGCCGCGGTGTTCCGCTCGAAGAATATCGCCGCGTTCTGGAAGCTGATACGAACCACGCGATTAAGGCTGTGCTTGTCTGCCACAATGAAACAGCCACCGGTGTGACCAGTTCCGTCAAAGCCGTGCGCGCCATCCTCGATGATCTGGGGCATCCGGCGCTGCTGTTTGTTGACGGCGTCAGCTCCATTGGCTCCCTCGAATTCCGCATGGATGAGTGGGGTGTCGATGTGGCCGTTTCCGGCTCCCAGAAAGGTTTCATGCTCCCGACCGGGCTGGCAATTGTCGGTGTCAGCCAAAAGGCTCTGGAGCAGAAGAAGCAGGCAACTCTCCCTGTCTGCTTCTTCGATTACGACGACATGATCAAGACCAACGATCAGGGGTATTTCCCCTATACGCCGGCGGTCACCCTGCTGCGCGGTCTGCGGGCATCGGTGGATATGCTGCTCGATGAAGGTCTGGATCAGGTCGCTGCCCGCCACAACCGCCTCGCCGGCGGTGTCCGTGAGGCCGTTCGCGCCTGGGGGCTCACCAACTGCGCCCAGGAAGTACAGTGGCATTCCGATACCGTGACCGCCATTGTCGTGCCGGAAGGCCATGATGCCAATGATGTCATCAAAACCGCCTTCCATCGCTACAGCGTGTCTCTCGGGGCAGGGCTGAATATCCTCAACGGCAAGGTGTTCCGCATCGGTCACCTGGGCTGGCTCAACGAGATTATGGTCATGCAGGCGCTTGGTGGCGTTGAAATGGCCATGCGCGATGCCGGTATTCCGTTTACATCGGGTTCCGGTGTCGGGGCAGCTGTTGATTATTACACCAGCACCGGGTCCGAGGCCCGTATTGCCGCCGAATAACCATCCTCTCTCTCCTCAATAGAGATTTCTGCCCTGCCTCTTCGGAGGCAGGGTTTTTTTGACCTAGAGCGGGATCACCAGCCCGTCACAGCCGACCGTGATCGTGCCGCTGAAATGCGGGGCGGCCTCGGCAAGCCAGTCCTCATCCGGGGCGATGCTGCGCTCCGGCGGCAGCAGATGGTTTAAAACGAGATGCCCCACACCGGCCGCAGCGGCGATCTTTGCGGCCTCGGCCACAGGGGTATGCGACCGCCGGATATGCTGCTCAAGCCGATCATCGGCATGGCCTGTTCTGGCCAGAATATAGCGCACACCCTTTTCCAGCATGGCCTCATGCACCAGCAGATCAGCCCCGCGGGCAAACTCGGCAAGCGGCGGGAACGGGGCTGTATCCCCGGAAAAGACAAACCGGCGATCACCGCAGGCCACACTGAGGGCATAGCTCTCATCGAGCGGCGGGTGATTGTTCCGCAAGGCCTCTACCCGCAGGCCATCCTCTGCCATGACAAGCCCTTCCTCGACAATGTTGAGCCTGACCATCGCCGCCAGATCAGGACGGCCTTCATCATCGATCCTGATGGCGATATCAGCAGCCATCATTGAGAGAAACCCGGCCCAGACTTCCTCGATCCCCTTTGGGGCGTGGATGGTGATCGGGGCATTGCGCCCGGAAACCCACATGGTGTGGATCAGCCCGCCCAATTCAAGGTAATGGTCGGAATGGAAATGGCTGATGAAGATATCACTGATCGCTGTCAGCGGCTCGCCTGAACGGGCAATCGCCTGGCTCACCCCGATCCCGCAATCGAGGACAAGCCGCTTTTCGCCCAGCACCAGCAGCATCGATGTCGGCAGAAATGATGGCCCCGTCTCACGCAGGGCCGGACCCCCTTTGGTTCCCAGCAGAATAAGCCGGTCAGTCACCGGAGCGGACCCCGTTGCGGAGGCCTGAGATCGGGATTTTGACATAGACTTCGCCGTTATCTTCTTCCGGCGGCATATGCCCGGCACGCATATTGACCTGGATAGACGGCATGATCAGGCGCGGCATCCCAAGGGTGGCATCACGGGCTTCGCGCATCGTGACAAATTCATCTTCGCTGACACCATTGGCCAGATGGATGTTCTGCTGTTTCTGTTCCGCCACGGTGGTCTGCCAGCGCAGATCACGCCCGCCGGGCATATAATCATGGCAGACAAAGATCCGGGTTTCATCGGGAAGTGCCAGAATGCGCTGGATCGACCGGTAGAGCACCCGGGCATCACCACCGGGGAAATCCGCCCTTGCCGTCCCGCCATCGGGCATAAACAGCGTATCACCGACAAAAACAGCATCACCGATCTGATGCGCCATGCAGGCCGGGGTATGCCCCGGGGTGAGCATGGCCGTAGCCTCCAGATCGCCGATCCGGTAGGTCTCGCCATCTTCGAAGAGATGATCAAACTGGCTGCCGTCACGTTCAAATTCAGTACCGGCGTTGAACACCTTGCCGAAGGTATCCTGTACCACCGTGATGAGCGCCGATATGCCGATCTTGCCCCCCAGTTTTTCCTGGATATAGGGGGCTGCCGACAGATGATCGGCATGGACATGGGTTTCGATCAGCCATTCCAGCTTCAGGTTTTCAGCCTTGATATAGGCCATGATCGCATCGGCGGAAGTATAGGTGATCGCCCCGGAAGCCGGATCGAAATCGAGCACCGAATCAAGCACTGCACAATGGCGGGTCGCCGGATCAGTCACCACATAACTGATGGTGTTTGATTCCGCCTCGAAAAACGCCTTGATCACCGGTTCTGTCATTGCATGGGCCCTCGGGTTGCCTGCCATCGGCTGGCAGTCCTCTCTCTAAATTTCGCAATCACCCCCGGCGATGTCAAGGTGTGGGCGGTGTTTTCAAAGCAGTGGTTGACATTGTTTGTCACTGTATTAAAAATTAGTCTCTACAAAGTTTGATCCATGAGGCAAATCCATGGTCCGTTTGGCCGCAATTTCCAGTCTTGCTGCCATGCTGCTTTGCGGCATGGTTTCTGCTGCCATGGCCCAGGACAGAATCAAAGTGGTGACGAGTTTCACCATCCTCGCCGACATGGTGCAGCAGATTGCCGGTAACCGCGCCGAGGTTGTTTCGATCACCAAGCCGGGGGCGGAAATTCACGGCTATCAGCCGACCCCCCATGATCTGGTCAAGGCCAGTGATGCTGATCTGGTGCTCTGGAACGGGCTTGGGCTCGAACGCTGGTTCAGCCAGTTTCTGCGGCATCTCGGTGATGTTCCCGCAGCGGTTGTCAGCACTGGGGTGATCCCGATCCCGATCCGCAGCGGCGCCTATGACGGCCGCCCGAACCCCCATGCCTGGATGGGGCTGGCGGATGCCATGATCTATATTGACAATATCCAGTCTGCCCTTGCCGGTATTGATCCCGATGGTGCAGCGGTCTATGGCCGCAATGCCGAAGCCTATAAACAGCAGCTGACGGCACGGGTCACACCGCTGCGTGCAGTTATCGACAGCATCCCCGAGCCGCAACGAATGCTCGTCACCTGTGAGGGGGCGTTCAGTTATCTCGCCCGTGATCTCGGCCTTAAGGAACTGTATATCTGGCCTGTCAACGCTGATCAGGTCGGCACCCCCCAGCAGGTGCGGCGGGTGATCGATGCTGTCCGGGAGAACGATGTCGGCGCGGTGTTCTGCGAAAGCACGGTCAGCAGCGCCCCGGCCGAACAGATTGCCCGAGAAACCGGGGCCCGTTTCGGCGGCGTTCTCTATGTTGATTCGCTCAGCCGGGCTGATGGCCCGGTGCCGAGTTTCCTCGATCTCATCGACGTGACAGTGACAACAATCGCCCAGGGCCTGACAGCGAGCCAGCAGCCATGACCGCCCCCGCAGAAGCCATTACTGCCCGCTCCCTGAGCGTCACCTATCGCAACGGTCACACAGCCTTGCACGATGTCAATTTCAGCATTCCCCGGGGCAGTGTCACCGCCCTTGTCGGCATCAACGGTGCCGGCAAATCCACCCTGTTCAAGGCAATGATGGGCTTTATCCCCCTGACCAGCGGTGAGATCAGGGTGTTCGGCGAGACTGTCCGGACCACCCTGAAACAGAACCGGGTGGCCTATGTTCCGCAATCCGAAGAGGTGGACTGGAACTTCCCCGTGCTTGTCGAGGATGTGGTGATGATGGGGCGGTACGGCCATATGGGGTTTCTGCGCCGCCCGGGAAGGGCCGACCGCCAGGCGGTGGATACCGCACTTGACCGGGTCGGCATGGCGGCATGGCGCAAACGCCAGATCGGCGAGCTTTCCGGCGGCCAGCGCAAGCGTGTTTTTCTGGCCCGCGCCCTTGCCCAGGAAAGCGAAGTGATCCTGCTGGATGAACCTTTCACCGGGGTTGATGTTCAGACCGAAGAACAGATCATCGCCCTGATGCGGACGCTTGCCCGTGAAGGCCGGGTCATGCTGGTCTCGACCCACAACCTCGGCTCGGTGCCGGAATTCTGTGATCGGACGATCCTGATCCGCGGCACGGTGCTTGGCGAGGGGTTGACCGAGGATGTGTTCACCCGCAGCAATCTGGAAAAGGCTTTCGGCGGTGTCCTGCGTCACCTGACGCTGAGCGGAACCACGCTCCACGAAGATGGTGACACCCGCGAGGTCACCATCCTGACCGATGATGAACGGCCGTTTGTCCAATACGGCGAGAAAACCCAGACAAGCCAGACCAGAGAGGATGAAGAGCCCTCATGATCGCGACGCTGCTGGAACCGTTTGCTTATGGCTACATGACCACGGCCATCCTGATTGCCGGGCTGGTGGGGGCGATCTGCGCCTTCCTTTCCGCCTATCTGATGCTGAAGGGCTGGTCGCTGATCGGCGACGCACTCTCGCATTCGGTTGTCCCCGGCGTCGCCGGGGCCTATATGCTCGGCCTGCCCTTCGCTCTCGGCGCGTTTCTTTCAGGCGGGCTGGCGGCGCTGGCGATGCTGTTTCTGTCGCAGCGGTCGGGGCTGAAAATCGATGTCATCATCGGGATCATCTTCACCTCCTTTTTCGGGCTCGGGCTGTTCATGGTTTCGGTGAGCCCGGTTTCCATTGATGTCAACACGATCATCATGGGCAATATTCTCGCCATCAGCCCCGAAGACAGCCTCCAGCTGCTGATCATCGGCATCGTCACGCTGGCCATCATGACGCTGAAATGGAAGGACATGATGATGGTGTTCTTTGATGAAAACCACGCCCGATCAGTGGGGCTGCAACCGGAACGGCTGAAACTGGTGTTTTTCACCCTGCTTTCGGCAACTGTGGTCGCCGCCATGCAGACGGTCGGGGCGTTTCTCGTCATCGCCATGGTGGTCACCCCGGGGGCGACGGCCTATCTGCTCTGTGACCGGTTTTCACGGCTGATCGTGGTGTCTGTCCTGATCGGCAGCAGCACCGCCATGGCCGGGGCCTGGGCCAGTTACTTCCTCGATGGCGCGACCGGCGGGATCATTGTCACCTTGCAGACAGCGGTTTTCCTGCTGGTCTTCTTTGTCGCGCCGAAATACGGCCGCCTCGGTGCCTGGCGACGTGCCGCGCAGGTCACCGCCCCTCAGCAGGGAGGCTGACCTGTGCTGGAATTCCTGACCATCCCCCTGCAATTCGGCTTCATGCAGAACGCCTATCTGATCGCCGCGATCATCGCTGTGCCGACGGCCCTGCTGTCCTGCTTTCTGGTGATGAAAGGCTGGGCGCTGATGGGGGATGCGGTCAGCCATGCCATCCTCCCCGGGCTGGTGCTGGCGTGGTGGCTGGGGCTGCCCGTGCTGATCGGGGCGTTTGCCGCTGGCATGGTCTGTGCCGTACTGACAGGCTATCTCGCCGAAAACAGCCGGATCAAGCCCGACACCATCATGGGGGTCGTGTTTTCAGGGATGTTCGGCCTCGGCATCGTGCTGTTCGTGGCGATGGAAACAAGCCTTGATCTGCACCATATCCTGTTCGGCAATATGCTGGGGGTCGGGAGTGATGATCTCACCATGAGCGGCGGCATCAGCCTCGTGCTGGTGGCGGGTCTCGCCATGAAATGGAAAGACCTGCTGGCCTATTGCTTTGATCCGGTGCAGGCCCGCGCCCAGGGTCTGCCGATCACCCTGCTGCATTACGGGCTGCTGACAGGGCTGTCGCTGGCGATTGTCAGCACATTGTCGGCGGTCGGGGTGATCCTCGCCATCGGCCTGCTGATCACCCCCGGGGCCATTGCCTTTCTGCTCTGCCGCCGGTTCGGGCTGATGTTGATCGTCGCCGTGCTGGTCAGCGAGATCGCCATGGTCAGCGGCATCACGCTCAGTTTCTGGCTCGACAGTGCCCCGGCACCGACAATCATGCTGGTGATGACGGTGGTTTTCATCGCCGCCTTCATCTATCGCCAGGCGTGCCACCGCATGGCGGCTTTACAACAGCCAGTGGCGACATCACAACATTCGTCCTGATTATCCCCTGCCGCCTCTGCTTCCTGCTTGACTTGCCCTGTATTTGAGGGAAAATCAGGGATGTTCGGTTTCGCATGGGCCAAGCCCAACGGATGAAAAGGGAATACGGGACAGGCATACCTCAAAAGGGCCTCAGCCGTAACTGCCCCCGCAACTGTGAGCGCGAGCCGTGATCCAGTATCCCACTGGGCCAGCCCGGGAAGGGGGATCACCGGCGATGACCGCGAGTCAGGAGACCTGCCGAGCAGAAACTTTTTTGCGGTCTGTCGGGTGCGGCAGATCCTGGAGGAAGAAATGAATACACGCGTAATTTCCCAAAGCCGTTCGGCCAGTTCCACCATGATGCTCGTTTTTGCGGCTCTTCTCGGGCTCAGCATCATCAGCCTTGCCGGGCACGTGCAAACGGAAACCCTTCATGGCGCCGCCCATGATACACGTCACGCGACGGGTTTTCCCTGCCACTAAGGCCTTGACCTGAGCCCATGCTGTTCTCACGTCTTCTGACCGCTGCACTCTTTGCCGGGTGCATCGCCGGAATTATCGCTGGTCTGCTGCAACTGGCTTTCGTTCAACCGGTGCTGCTTCATGCAGAACTCTATGAAGGCGGGCAGCTCGTCCATTTCGGCGCGGAACCGGTGAGTGCCCATCCCGCCCTGCCTCCTTTCGATGCTGTCCGTGATCTGCTGAGCATCGGATTTTCCGTTCTTGTCTATATCGGCTATGGCCTCATTCTGGGGGCTGTGATCGGGCTGGCGGTCCAGCGTGGCCATGCCGTTGATCTGCCCCGGGCCCTGCTCTGGGGGCTGGCGGGCTTTGCCACCTTTCACCTTGCCCCCGCCTTCTCATTGCCGCCGGAAGTTCCCGGTGTTGCCTCAGCCCCGATCATGCCAAGGCAGATCTGGTGGTTCGGGACAGTGATCGCCACGGCTGCAGGGTTATGGCTGTTTGCCTTTCACCAGCGGCCTGTGATGATGGTGGTTGCCGCCGTCCTCATCCTTGCCCCGCACGGCATCGGGGCACCGGAACCTGATAGTTTCCGGGGGCCGGTCCCGCCTGAGATCGCCGCTCATTTTGCCAGCCGGGCGCTGGGCGTCGGGCTTGTCACCTGGCTGCTCCTCGGCGTGCTGATGAAGCATTTCATGGCAACCGAAGGCGCCACCGGCCAGCTGCAGGACGAACAGGATCAGTGATGGCCGCAGCACAGCAGACAGTCTCACCCCGGCGCAGCCTCGGCCTTGTCATGGTCGGGGCCCTGCTCGGGGCCATGGCCGGGTTCCTCTACGCTGCCGGGGCGGGGATCACCCTTGACGGCCATGATCACGCCACCGACCACGGCCCTGCCCATCATGCCGCTTCAGACGCCACGGCGAAGACGCCTAAACACGACCATGAAGAGACAGTTGAGATCGGTACCGCCAACGCCTCGCTTGATCTCATCCTGCATCCTGACAGCGTTTCGGGATACAACCTCGAACTGGTGACAACAGGGTTCGATTTCGCACCATCACGCTCCGGTGCGGATCATCAACCTGGCGAAGGCCACGCCCATCTCTATGTTGATGGCCACAAGGTGGGCCGGCTTTACGGCCGTTGGCATCACCTCGGGGCACTGACCCCCGGTGCTCATGAGATCAGGGTGACACTGAATGCCAATGATCACCGGCTGCTGGCGGTTGAAGGCCGCGGCCTGGTGGCTTCCGTGTCTGTGAACGTGGACTGAAAGATCAGCCGATCACCGGGATTTCCGCCGGGGCACGGCGGCTCAGCCATTGCGGTGCACCATCACGGATCACGATATTTTCCTCAGTCACCATGATCCCGCCGCCATCGATGGCGATACTGGGCTCGAGCGTGATGACCATGTTTTCGGCCAGCACGGTTTCATCCCAGGCGGCGAGTGACGGCCATTCCGTCAGCTGCATCCCCAGCCCGTGACCAAATCGCCCGACATCGGAGCCCTCAATCTGCATGGCTTCTGCCATCGCCCGGTAAAGACCGCTGGCGGTGACCCCGGGACGTGCCACCGCAAGGGCGGCATCGGTGGCATGCTGCAAGGCAGCATAGCCGCGGCGGACAGCATCAGAAGCCCGCCCGAGAGCATAGTTGCGGTCGAAATCACAGAAATAGCCCTGCAGCGATGCCCCAGTATCGAGCATCAGCACATCACCCTCGGCCAGCGGGGTGGCGGTTGGCGGCGAGATCACATCGTCGTAACTGGGCTGCCCGGCCCCACCGACAAGATAGGGAACATCTTCCGCCCCGTGTTCGAGCAGCAATTGCTTGAACCCCCGAAAAACCTGATCGAGGCCCTGGCCAGCCGCCACTTGACCGGGGAGCGCCTCGAAGGCATCGCTGGCGATCGCCGTGATCTTTTCAAGAATGCCGATCTCAGCTTCGGATTTGACCATCCGCAGTGACCGGACGATCCCTGTGGCATCGATCCAGTCTGCATGCAGTGCCCCCCGCAGGCGATCAAGATCATGCAGCGGCATCCGGAAAGCGGTTTCATGCCCCATCATGACGCCGATCCGGTCATGGCCTTGGAGCGCCTCCCGCAACAGGCTGACCCCGTCATCATCGGGGGCGGGGGCAGACCAGGTGCGGATTTCGGCAATCCCGCTGCGGCGCATCAGGGCAGCCCCGATTTCAGGAATGATCG
>JBMHCY010000059.1:0-4166 GCA_049889655.1 Puniceispirillales bacterium (SeqCode) | reverse complement strand
GACCATCATTGCCGAAGACCCAAGGCTGTATTCAGCCATCACAGCATCGGGAACCACCCGGATCTATCTGCTTGATCCATCCGGCGTGCCGCTCAGTTTTGACCTCACCATGCTTGAGGTTGCAGGGCTTTCATGGGGCGTTGATGGCGACGGGCATAAATTCTTTCACGTTGATGCTGACGGCCGGGCGGTTATCCCGAAAATTGATACCCCCCATCAGGTCGTGGCCGTTGTTGACGAAACCGGCACGTTGCTCCATGCACTGCCCGATTTCCTCCACCAGCATGGTGATATGCTGATCATCTCGCCGCTGACGGATCAGCTGGCCAGAACCATCGCCGAGGAAGGGCTCACCGGTAAGGAAGCCGGGCAGTTTGTCAGCGATTATTTGGCAGAGATTGAACAAAGCGTCAGCCTCGATGGGCTTTACGCGGCCATTCTGGATGATCTTATCAACTGGATTGACGGCAGCAACCTGCTCATGTGGCAGCCCGAACCCTATGATACGACACCGTTGCAAAACTTTGTCTTCCATCCTGATGAAGACAATGGTCACCAGCCTGCAGCAGTTAAACTGCCCGACCCTTCGTTGAGGGATACAGCAGAGCTGGCTCAAGTCACCCCCGTTACATCAACACAGTCTTCATTGGCGGACATCCTCAGCGATGAAGATGATATTATCCTTGATGCCTATGTGATGATCGATGCATCACCGGGTGATTCTGGTGCACCCCACATCCCGGTTGAGATACCGCCGGCAGAAGTTCTGCTCGACCCCGAAACGGCTCCCCAGAACGGCGGCAGCAACGAGCAGACCATAGCCAACGACATGACCATCGTTGATGGGGATATCCCGAATATTGATGATGCACCACCACCCCTTGATATTGTCTGATCCGGCAGGAAGGCTCAGCGATTGGCGTTCTCGGCAGCGGTCATGATCGCTGTGACAAGCGAAGCAAGACCATTTTTCCGTGTTGGGGAAAGGTGTTCGTCAAGGCCAATCTGGTGCAGAAATTCCGGCTGGGTTGCCATAATATCTTCCGGTCTCTGGCCGGAATAGACACGCAGCATCAGGGCGATTAGCCCCTGGACAATCGCCGCATCACTACCGGCGTGGAAATGCAGCAGCGGCGCGTCATAATCCGCTTTGAAATGAACGACTGACTGGCAGCCGCGCAGGCGGTTTTCCTCAACCATCACCGACGGGTCAAGCGGCGGCAGTTTACGGCCGAGGTCGATCAGGTGCTGGTAACGGTCTTCCCAGTCATCAAAGAAACCGAATTCCTCGACGATTTCTTCAGCATTACGCGAAACATCCATGAGGTTCACCATCGGTGGAACAATACCCTTGATTTAGGCCATGTTGCGCCGCTTGCCAAGTATGTCCATCAATTCAAGCCCGGCGGAACCGATCATCGTCCCCGCAGGGAAAACCGCGGCAACACCGTGGGATTCCAGCTGGGGGATATCCCCCGGCGGGATAATGCCGCCAACAACAAGGGTGATCCCCTCACCCCCCGCAGCTTTCAGGGCAGAACGCACTTCTGGAACCTGCGTCATGTGACCAGCCGCCAGCGATGACAGCCCGATCACATCAACCTGTTCTGCAACAGCCAGCCCGGCGGCTTCGTCAGCAGTCTGAAAAAGCGGTCCGGTAACCACATCGAACCCGGCATCAGCAAAGGCAGAGGCAACCACCTTCTGGCCGCGATCATGGCCATCCTGACCGATCTTGGCGATGAGTATCCGCGGCGAACGGCCTTCACGCTCTCTGAATGCGGCAACCCGTTCTTCGAGGAGATCAAGATCGGCAAGACCTTTCATTTCAGCCTTCCAGACACCGCGAACACCACGAGTTTCCGCAACATGGCGATTGAAAACCCGTTCCATGGCATCAGACATTTCACCGACCGTTGCTCCAGCCCGCGCCGCCTCAACCGCCGCCTCAAGCAGATTGCGCTGGCCCATGGCGGCATCGGAAAGACCGTTGAGCGTGGCTTCGACCACTGCTGCATCACGTTCACGCCGCAACTGCTTCAGTTTGCTGATCTGTTCTTCGCGGACAGCAGCATTGTCGATCCGCAGGATATCGACCTCTTCGAGGCCTTCACGGACAACCGGTGCGAACTGGTTGATCCCGATCAGTTTCTGGCGGCCGGATTCAATCCGTGCCTGGGTGCGGGTGGCCGATTCCTCGATCCGCTGTTTCGGCAGCCCCTGATCAATCGCCTTCGCCATGCCGCCGAGACCATCGATCTCGGCGATATGCGCTTCGGCCCGGCTGACAAGATCACGGGTCAGGGCTTCGACAGCCCCGCTGCCGCCCCAGGGATCAATGACATGGGCAGCCCTCGCCTCCCCCGCCAGATGCAGCTGGGTGTTGCGGGCGATGCGTGCCGAATAATCCGTCGGCAGCCCGAGGGCTTCATCAAGGGCGTTGGTATGCAGCGATTGTGTCTGTCCGCCAACCGCCGCGCTGGCCTCAACAAGGGTGCGGATGACGTTGTTGTAAACATCCCGCGCCGCCAATGACCAGCCGGAGGTCTGGCAATGTGTCCGCAGCATCAGCGCCTTCGGGTTGGTGAGGCCGAAATGCTGTTCCAGCAGCCGTGCCCAAAGCAGCCGTGCCGCCCGCAGTTTGGCCACTTCCACCAGATAAGGCATACCGATGGCAAAAAAGAATGACAGCCGCGGCACGAAGGCATCTGCCTCAAGCCCCGCTTCAAGCCCCGTGCGGATATATTCGACCCCATCCGCCAGCGTGTAGGCCAGTTCGAGATCAGCCGTCGCTCCGGCTTCCTGCATATGATAGCCGGAAATCGAGATCGAATTGAATTTCGGCATATGCCGGGCGGTGTAGGCAAAAATATCCGCCACAATCCGCAGCGATGGCCGCGGCGGGTAGATATAGGTGTTGCGGACCATGAATTCCTTCAGAATATCGTTCTGGATCGTGCCCGTCAGTTTTTCCGCCGCCACCCCCTGTTCCTCGGCCGCAGCAATATAAAGCGCCATGATCGGCAGCACCGCGCCGTTCATTGTCATCGAGACACTCATCCGGTCGAGGGGGATACCCTGGAACAGCTGCCGCATATCAAGGATGGAATCAATCGCCACCCCGGCCATGCCGACATCCCCCGCAACCCGGGGGTTATCACTGTCATAGCCCCGGTGAGTCGCCAGATCAAATGCCACCGACAGCCCCATCTGACCGGCAGCCAGATTGCGGCGGTAGAATGCGTTGGATTCAGCCGCCGTGGAAAACCCGGCATACTGGCGGATCGTCCACGGCCGGGTGGCGTACATGGTGGGGTACGGGCCGCGGATAAACGGCGCCAGCCCCGGCAGGCCGATCCCGTCCTCAATGCCTCTTTCAGGCGGATAATAGGACTGTATCTCAATCCCTTCCGGGCTCGTGGTGGTGCGGGCCGCAGGCTGTGCGGCTGCCGGAACATCAAAATCGATGCTGCTGAAATCAGGAATACGGGTCATGCGGCACCCCCCAGAAGCTCTGTGAGAGCCTCCATCTTGTCACCGTCAAAGCGGTCGGCGGGGGTGATATTGAGCCTCGGTTCAGCCTTTGCGGCGAGCCGCTCCTGGTCCTCGGTATCAGCCCCGAGAACCAAATGGTCAGGCCTCGCGGCAGCGATCATCTCGAGAGCCGCATCAACAGTCTCGGCCTGGGTGACCGTCGCTTCAACGCCAGCAAGCTGGATCCATGACGCTGCAGCGGCCGCTTTCGTCGCGGTGCCGATATCAAGGCAGAGAATGCGGTGGTGACGGCCGCGATGGCTTTCGACAAGGTCTTCCCAGATGGCGGCAGGCCGCTGGGCCCCACCCCGGGGGACCGCCCCTGAAGAAATCAATACCGGAGCAAGGCCAGCCTCGCGTTGCGGATGCCGCGTTACCCCGAGCAGGCTTTCCTGCCCCTGATTGACAGCCTGCTGTCGCATTTGAACCGCTTCCCGGGCCTCGTCAGCAAGCCGCCCGGATGCCGCGATGATCCCGCCTTCGGCCTCAATGGCCTGAAAGCGTTGCCAGGCGGCCTGTGCCAGATCACGGGTCATGCTGTCGATGAAGAATGATCCGGCAGCCGGATCAACCACCTGATCGAGCCGGGCTTCCGCCGCCATGATGTGATGGCTGTTGCGGGCCAGCCGCCG
>JBMHCY010000058.1:0-11584 GCA_049889655.1 Puniceispirillales bacterium (SeqCode) | reverse complement strand
GCACCGCATATGCCGACGGCTGCTGCCAACCTGACCAACGCGCTCGTCAACAACTTCGAGTTCTGGGTCGACAATGACGCTGAACTGAATGAGCGTTTCAACGCCTGGCTGTCCAACTAAAGCCAGTTCAGGATACATCTTTAGGGCATGGGGGGATTACGCCTCCCATGCCCCTCACTATTTAAAATGATTATCCGGAAAACCTGATCATGTCCGCCACCACTGCTGAAACTCCCGAAATGCTGACCACGGTTGATGGCAAGCCGCTTAAGCAGGCAATGCAGACAGCGCAGCGACGGGCGCGGATCAGAGCTTTTCTGCTAGTGTTTCCACTGCTGGCCTTTGTCGTGGTGACCTTTATCTTTCCGATCCTGCAGATGCTCCACAATTCGATGTATAATCCCGGCTTTATCATTCACCGGGATATCGAAACCAAGGTCGAAACGCCGATCATGGTCAATCTGCAGGAATGGTTCAGGGAAAACCCCGTGGGCACACCCCCGGGGGAAGCGGCCTATGCGGCGCTGGTTGAAGACCTGAAATTCCTCAAGACAATGCGAGCCGCCGGTCAGGTCGGAACGCGGATCAATTACGCACTCTCCGGATCGCGGTCGCTCTTCACCAAGGCCGCGCGGAAATCCACCAAAATCAAGCCTCCCTTCAAGGAAGCCATGCTCGATCTCGACGAGAAATGGGGCAATCCCAAACTCTGGTCGGTGATGCGGGGGGCGTCATCGGCCTATACAGCCAATTTCTATCTCGCCGCGCTGGATCGGACGCGTGATGCCGACGGCTCCATCACCCAGGTCGATGAAAAGCGCCGGGTCTATGTGATGCTGTTTGAGCGGACCTTCATTCTGTCAATGATGATCACGGGGATTTGTCTGCTGATGGCTTATCCGGTGGCGCATCTGCTGGCGACACTGCCGCTGCGCTATTCCAATCTGCTGATGATACTTGTACTGTTGCCCTTCTGGACCTCGCTGCTGGTGCGAACCACCAGCTGGATCGTGCTGTTGCAATCCCAGGGTGTCGTCAATGATGCGCTGGTCGGTGTCGGGGTGCTTTCCGATGAAAGCCGCATCCAGATGATCTACAACCAGATGGGCACGATCATCGCGATGACACATATCATGCTGCCGTTTATGATCCTGCCGCTCTATTCGGTGATGCGGCCGATCAACCCGTCCTATGTGCGGGCGGCGCGGTCGCTGGGGGCAAATTCGTGGACAGCCTTCTGGCGTGTCTATTTCCCGCAGACAATCCCCGGGATCGGTGCCGGGGTGCTGCTCGTCTTCATTCTGGCTGTCGGCTATTATATCACCCCGGCGCTTGTCGGCGGGGCGGATGGTCAGCTGATCTCGAACCTGATCGCCTTCCATATGCAGAAATCGCTGAACTGGTCGATGGCGGCAGCCCTGGCCAGCATCCTGCTTGCCGGCGTGCTGGTGCTCTACTGGCTCTATGACAGGCTGGTGGGGATCGACAATCTGAAACTGGGTTAGGATCATGGCTCTTCCTCCGCATACATCATCGCTCGAAAAGGCCTGGTACTTCACCTATCTGGCGATCTGCACGCTGATCTTCTTCTTCCTGATTGCGCCGGTACTGATCATCATTCCGCTGTCGTTCAATATCGAGCCGTATTTCACCTTCACCGAAAAGATGCTGCGGCTGGACCCGACAGGCTACTCGATGCGCTGGTACGATCTGCTGCTGACCTTCGGGATGATCAATCCCGAAGCCCCGCGGGACGGCAACTGGTGGTCCGATGTCTGGGCCAACGCCGCCTGGGTCAATGCCACCAAAAACTCGATCATCATCGGCTTCTTTTCCACCATTCTCGCGACAACGCTGGGGACAATCGCCGCCCTTGGTCTGTCGCGGTCGGAAATGCCGGGGCGGCGGGCCATTATGGCAATCCTTATTTCGCCGATGATTGTGCCGATCATCATTACTGCCACGGGGCTGTTTTTCTTCTATTCCTCAATCTCGATCTCGAAATGGGAGATTTTCGGCTGGCAGATCCCTTATCTCGGGATCATCCTTGCCCATGCGACACTGGGCATCCCCTTTGTCATCATCACAGTGACGGCAACGCTGGTCGGCTTTGACCATTCGCTGACAAAGGCGGCGGCCAGTCTCGGTGCCGGGCCGGTCACCACGTTCCGGCAGGTCCAGATGCCGCTGATCCTGCCCGGGGTGATCTCCGGGGCGTTGTTCGCCTTTGTGACATCCTTTGACGAAGTGGTGGTGGTGCTGTTTGTCGGCGGTCTTGATGAGCAGACAATCCCGCGGCAGATGTGGAACGGTATCCGCGAGCAGATCAGCCCGGCGATCCTTTCGGCGGCAACCCTCCTGGTGGTCATCTCGATCGCCCTGCTGACGACGGTCGAGCTGCTGCGCCGCCGTTCCGAACGTCTTCGCGGCATGACCCCGCGTTGATGGCATGACCCTGCCGCAGTTTCGTGTTGATGGCCAAATCGCTCTGGTGACAGGGGCTTCATCGGGCCTGGGGCTGCGCTTTGCCGAATTGCTTGTCGCGGCCGGGGCGGTTGTCGGCATTGCCGCCCGCCGTGAAGACAAACTGGCTGCCGTGGCTGCCCGCCTTGGTGACAGCGCCATTCCGATCCCCATGGATGTGACCGATGATGCCGCCATCGCCCGCGGTTTCGACCAGCTTGAAGCAAAGGCAGGCGGCTGTGCGAGCATCATTGTCAATAATGCCGGCATGGCTGATCCGACCGGGTTTCTCGACGCGGAGCGCGCGGCCACCGAAGCGGTGTTCGCAACAAACCAGATGGCGGTTTTTGCTGTTGCCCAGCAGGCAGCGCAACGGATGATCAAGGCCGGGATCGGCGGCAGCATCATCAACATTGCCTCGATCGCCGGGCTGCGGACAATTGGCGGGGCGGCCTCCTATGCTGCCAGCAAGGCCGCGGTGGCGCATCTGACAAAAGTCCAGGCGCTTGAATGCGCCCGCCACGGGATCAGGGTCAATGCGCTGGCCCCGGGCTATATCACCACTGATATCAATGCCGGTTTTCTGGCAAGCCCGGCGGGGGAGAAGCTGATCAAGCGTATACCCATGCAGCGTTGCGGCACCCCGGAAGACCTTGATGGCGCCCTCCTGCTGCTGGCCAGCGACGCCGGTGCATTCATGACAGGGGTGGTGCTGCCGGTTGATGGTGGCCACCTGACCTCAACGCTCTAGGCATCGGGTTCAGACAGCAGGGCGGTTATCCCAGAAGGCATAGTGGTTTTCGAGCACCCGGGCGGCGCGGATCAGCCGGGCTTCACTGAACGGCGGGCCGACCAGCTGAACCGCCATCGGCAAGCCGTTTTCATCAAGCCCCACCGGCACAACAACCACAGGCAGGCCAAGCCAGTTGAACGGCCGCGTGTTATGGCCGATCCGCTGCACCAGCTGGGCCGCATCGGGATTGGCCCCGGCATCACTGGCTTCACGGTCGGGCAGCAGAAACGGCCAGACCGGCGTGACGAGCAGATCAATATCCGCAAAAAGACGGCTGATCATCTGACGGCTGAAATGGCCGCGCAGGTGGAGCATCTGCTGGTAATCGGCATCGCTGCTGAACATTCCGGCGAGGATCCGCATCACTGTCTGGGGGTTCATCTGCTGATGCTTTTGGAGGATCGTCTGTTCATGCACGAGAACCGATTCAGTCGCTGAAAGGATGGCGGTGAGGGGGCTGCCATCCTCAATCCCGGGGCAATCGATATCGACCACCGTGCCGCCAAGCCGACCGAGATCACCGATCACGGCATCGGTGCGGTCAGCGACAGGCGTATCACAGCCATCGAGGAAATAGCGTTGCATCCGGCCGATCCGCATTCCGTCAAGGCCATCATTGATGCTGCCGGTGAGCGGCGGCATCGCCGTGCTGATCGATTCCGGATCACCGGGGTCGTGGCTGATGATCGCGTCAAGCACGACCGCTGCATCGTCAAGCCGCCGGGCCAGCGGGCCGACTGTATCAAGGGCGTAGGAAAGCGGGAAAACACCGCCTCGGCTGACGAGACCATGGGTCGGCTTGATCCCAAAAAGACCGCAGGCCGCGGCTGGCAGGCGCACTGACCCGCCTGTATCGGTGCCAAGTGCCACCGGCACAATCCCCGCCGCCACTACCGCCGCTGAGCCGGAAGAAGACCCGCCGCAGATATAATCTCTGTTCCAGGGGTTTTGCGGCGTGCCTGAATAATCGTTATGGCCGGTGACCCCGAAGGCAAACTCAACGGTGACAAGCCGGCCACAATCGATCGCCCCGGCCGCATCGAGGTTGCTGATCACGGTTGCGGTTTCCCCGCCGAGGGCACCCTGGTGGCTTTTCGAGCCCCCTTCATCAGACCAGTTGCGGCGGCGGAAAAGCTCTTTATGGGCGAGGGGCACCCCGGCGAGCGGTGAAGCCCCGGCAGGTGTCGCAGCGGCCGGGGTCTGGGCCGGGGTCTGGGCCTGGGCAAGGGCATCGTCACGATAGATGGCGACCACCGCATCAAGATCGCGGCCGAGGCTGTCGAGATCATCACAGACAGCCGTGACCTGCGCTGCTGCCCGTTCGGGATCCGTGGTGGTGAGATCGCGGATATCGGCATAACGGGTCATGCTGGTCATGCCTTTGGCTCCCCGGCCATGGCGGCCATGACATCGCGCAGGGTCAGGGCGCTGTCTTCATGGGCTGATGCTGTTTTCTGCATCTGGGCGAGCAGGGCATCACTGGTGGCAAGAGCAAGGGTGATCTGGTCATCGGGAATCCCCGCCTGACGCAGTTTGGCGATCTGGTTATCGCGAAGCGTAGTATCCATGGTCATGTTGAAAAACTAGGCTTTCCGCCTGCTGCTGGCAAGCCCCTGTCGGGGGGTGAAAGTTTTGCTTGAAATTGGCCCGGGGTCGCCTCACTGTTTTCGGAAAAGGATACGCCGATGACAGATATTCCGAAAACGATGAAAGCCATGGTGCTGCACGGCCATGGCGGGCTTGATCAACTGCGCTGGCATGAAGACTGGCCCTGCCCGCAACCTGCCCCTGGCGAGGTGCTGATCCGTGTTGGGGCCTGCGGGATCAACAACACCGATATCAACACCCGCACCGCCTGGTATTCGGATACGGTGAAAGAGGGGATCAGTGTCGAAGGCGGCGCCAAGGGTTTTTCTGATATCAAGCAGGACAAGGCCAGCTGGTCTTCGCGTGCCATTGCCTTTCCCCGTATTCAGGGTGCTGATACCGCCGGGGTGATCGTTGCGGTCGGTGACGGGGTCGATCGCAGCCGGGTGGGGGAGCGTGTCATCGTTGATGGCTGGCTGCTGCCCCATGGCACATGGTTTGATGCCGCCCGGGTCGATTACTACGGCTCGGAATGCGATGGCGGCTTTGCTGAATATTCAACCATCCGCGCCGCCAATGCGATCCGGATTGACAGCAGCCTGACCGATGCCGAACTTGCCACCTTTCCCTGTGCCCTGATGACGGCCGAAAACCTCGTTGCCCGGACAGGGCTGCAGCCGGGGGAAACAGCCGTCGTTGCCGGGGCTTCAGGGGGTGTCGGCGGCTTTGCCATCCAGTTGGCGCGGCTGCGCGGGGCCCGGGTCATCGCCATTGCCGGCAAGGCCAAGCACGATGCTGTGACGGCCCTGGGGGCGGATGCGGTGATCGACCGTGATCACACTGATCTCGAGGCGGCCATCCGTGAGGCTGCAGGCGGTGCCCCACAGGTTGCCCTTGATGTTGTTGGCGGAACGATGACAGCCGCCCTGCTCAAGGCGCTTGCCCATGGCGGCCGGTATTCCTCCTGCGGGGCGATCGCCGGGCCGATGATGGAATTTGATCTGCGCTGGCTGATCTACAAGGACCTGCAGATGACCGGGGCGACCATTGTTCCGCCGGGCACCTGGGACAGGCTGGCCCGACTGATTGAAAACGGTGATGTCAAACCGGCCCTCGGCAAGGTGTTTCCGCTGGCCGAACTGCACGCCGCCCAGGAAGCCTTCATCGCCAAGACCTATGCAGGCAATATTGTTGTCGATTGCAGCCCCGACGGGATCCAGTGACCATGAAGATCACCGGTATCAGTGTCTATAAATCGCCGCTGCCCTATGTTGACGGGGCTTATCACTGGGGGGCGGGGAATGTCATTGAAGTTGCCCAGGCCAGTGTTGTCGTGATCGAGACTGATGCCGGGATCAGCGGTGTTGGCGAATTTACGCCCTGCGGCGAGAACTATATCGAAGGCCATTCCGAAGGTGTTGAAGCGGCATTGCGGCTGATCGGCCCAAAACTGCTTGGTGAAGACCCGCGACAGCTGGGGCGGATCGAGCAGATTATGGATCATGTCATCCGCGGCCATGCCTATGCCAAATCCCCGGTCGATGTTGCCTGCTGGGATATTCTTGGCAAAGCCACCGGCCAACCCCTGTGGATGCTGCTGGGCGGCAAACTTACCGATGGTGCACCGATGTATCGCGTTGCTCCTCAGGCCGCCCCGGATGCGATGAAAGCCGAGATGGAAAACCTGCGGCGGCGGGGCTATCGGCAGTTCCAGATCAAGGTCGGGGCGGACTGGCGCAGCGATATTGACCGCATCAGGGCGACCATGCCTTTCCTCAAGGCAGGGGAAAAGGCCTTTGCCGATGCCAATCAGGGTTGGAAGGTCGATGAGGCGCTCAACGTTGCCCGGGCGACCCGTGATCTGGATTACATCATGGAACAGCCCTGCCAGACCTATGATGAATGCCAGCAGGTGCGGCGGCGCATTGACCTGCCCATGAAACTGGATGAGTGTATCACCGATATGGCGATGGTTCATCGGGTGATCGCTGACCGCGGGGCCGAGGTCATCTGCCTCAAAATCTCAAAACAGGGAGGACTGACGAAAGCCCGGCGGATGCGTGATGTGCTGATCGATCATCGCTTTAAGGTCGTCTCGGAAGATACATGGGGAAGCGAGATCGTCTCTGCCGCGGTGGCCCATTTCGCCGCCTCGACGCCGCCGGAATTTCTTGTCAATGCCACTGATCTGCATCTCTACAATACCCGTTCGCTGGCCCAGCCGGGGCCGCGGACTGATCAGGGCAGGATCTTTGCCCCCGATACACCGGGGCTGGGGGTCGAGCCTGATTTTGATGCCCTCGGCAAACCTGTGCTGACCATCAGGGCCTGATGGGTGAAGGGCTCATGCTGGTTGCGGCAAAATGCAATGAAACCGCAATATTTCTGTAACAAGAATTTCACATCGGCATCGTATCGTTTGATCCATGGAAGCGACGCCGATCCAGTTGGGCAAAGGCAAGCCCCTCTCGTACCGAACCATCTGGATCTCGGATACACATCTGGGGTCTTACGGTTCCCGCGCCGATGAAATCCTGCATTTTCTCAAGCATACCGATTGCGAGACCCTTTATCTTGTCGGTGATATGATCGATGGCTGGCAGCTGAAAAAGCGCTGGTTCTGGCCGCAGAAACATAATGACGTTGTCCAGAAACTTCTCCGAAAGGCCCGCGGTGGCACAAGGGTTGTCTACATCCCCGGCAACCATGATGAAATAGCGCGGCATTTTCTCGGGCTGAGTTTCGGCGATATCGCGATCATGAATGATGCCATTCATACCCGGGTCAACGGCGACAAGCTCTGGATTGTTCACGGTGATCTATTTGACAACGTCATCCAGCACGCCCGCTGGCTCGCCTATATCGGTGATCAGGCTTATGTCATGCTGCTGGTGGCCAACCGCTGGATCAATGCTATCCGCCAATTCTTCAAGCTGCCGTACTGGTCGTTCTCGCAATACCTGAAGCACAAAGTTAAGCACGCGGTATCGTTTATTTCCGCCTTTGAAACGGCGATGGTTACCGAGGCCCGTCGCCGTGACTGCCAGGGCGTTGTCTGCGGTCATATCCACAAGCCAGAAATGCGGTATGTTGACGATATTCTTTATCTGAATTGCGGTGACTGGGTCGAGTCGATTTCAGCTCTTGTTGAACATCACGACGGGCGGCTGGAAATCCTGCACTGGGCCTCCATGATGGAAGCAGATTTTGAAAAAGCTGAAGAGCGGCTTCTTTCTCCTGCCGAGACCTGATGGCAGAAAACGGCAGACGTATTCTCATTGTCACTGATGCCTGGTATCCTCAGGTCAATGGTGTTGTGCGGACCCTGACCCATACCTGTGATCTGTTGCGTAAGATGGGCCATGACGTGACAATGCTGACCCCAGAAGCCTTCACCACGGTTCCTTGCCCTACCTATCCCGAAATCCGGCTATCACTGTTTCCCGGCAGTGGTGTTGCTCGCATGATCAGGGCCGCTTCACCAGAGATCATTCACATTGCCACCGAAGGTCCACTTGGGCTTGCTGCGCGCAATTTTTGTAAACGCCATGGGCTCAGGTTCACCACCGCCTACCACACGCGGTTCCCCGAATATGTCCATTCCCGGATTCGTATTCCCCTAGGACTGACCTATGGATATTTGCGCTGGTTTCACGGCAGCGGCAATAATGTGCTGGCCCCGACACCTACTGTAGTCCGTGACCTTGAACGGTACCGTGTGGGCAATCCAGTCCAATGGCCTCGCGGGGTTGACCTTGCTCTCTTTTCCCCCGCCAGCCGCCGCCGCAAGAATCCCAAACCAATCTTTCTCTATGTCGGCCGGGTGGCGGTGGAAAAGAATCTCGAAGCATTCCTTGATCTTAACCTTGATGGAGAAAAATGGGTTGTTGGAGACGGCCCGGCCCTCGCCATGCTGAAGAAGAAATACCCTGACGCGGTGTTTCATGGCATGAAGCAAAAGGAAGAACTCCCGGCATATTACCGCAAGGCTGATGTTTTCGTGTTTCCCTCAAAGACAGATACTTTTGGCCTTGTCCTGCTAGAGGCTATGGGTTGTGGCTTGCCGGTGGCTGCCTACCCTGTCACCGGGCCGATTGATGTGGTTGCAGATGGCCGCTCCGGGGTTCTGGATGATGATCTCGGCAAGGCCTGCCGCGGTGCACTGGCGATGAGCCGGGCTGAAGTCAGGGCCTATGCGGAAACCTTTTCCTGGGAAAACGCGACGGCGATTTTCTTCACGCACCTCGTCGATGCCCGGGATGACGGCTATTCAGTTCTCGATAATCCCTACAAAGACAATACCGGTGTAACGCGGGCGATCAAGGCAGGCCATCATTCGGTCTCTGGGCTGCGCTTTGCCATTACCGAAGAAAGCGCTTTCCGCCAGGAACTGCTGCTTGCCGTACCGATGCTGATCCTCGCCTTCCTGTTGCCTGTCGAGGTGACAATGCAGGCTCTCATGATCTTTTCGGTTATCCTTGTGCTGATCGTCGAACTGATCAATTCCAGTATCGAAGCTGCAATTGACCGGATTTCCTATTCCCGTCATGGGCTGTCAAAGCGGGCAAAGGATTATGGCAGTGCAGCGGTGCTTCTTTCGCTGGTTCTTTGTGCTATTATCTACAGCATGGCGATTGTCAGCATTTCCCTATGATCTGCAGTCCCTGAAAAGAGAGAGAAAGAGGCTGGGATGGCCCCTTCAGAGAGACACATTACCGGGCCGGATACATCGCGCATCGGGCAGTTGCTTGATGATGCGCTGTTCATCCTCAATACCGATATCATCATCACCCAGGTGAACCCTGCCGCCGTGCGGCTCTTTGGTGAGAATCTTGTGGGGGCAGCGGTGACGGATGTTCTCACCGTGCCGAATTTAGACGATGATTTTGCCTCTGTGCTGAACAGCGACCGTGCCGTTGAATGTATCGCCGGCACCCAGGATAAGAGTATGCGCCAGTTCAGGGTGCGACTGCGCCGGATTGAGACCGGGGTGATCGCCATGCTGCTGATGGATATGACCCTGCAGCATAACCTTGAAAAGGTGCGGCGTGATTTTGTCGCCAATGTCAGCCATGAGCTGCGGTCGCCGCTGACCTCGCTGATCGGCTTTGTCGAAACGATGCAGACGACCGATGATCTTGATCAGGCCACCCGTGGCCGCTTCCTTGGCATCATGGAAGAAGAAGCCAAAAGGATGTCGCGACTGATCAATGACCTGATGTCACTGTCCCGGGTTGAGGTGGAAGAACATATTGCCCCCACGGATATCGTCTATATCAAGTCGGTGATCAATTCTGTCGTTGCCTCAATGAGCAACCGTGCCGGCAAGGAAGGCCGGTCGATCATGTTCCGTGATACCCGCAACAACCCCGATGATACCACTATGATCCTTGGCGAAACCGACGAGATCATGGAGGTGTTTCACAATCTTCTCGATAACGCGATCAAATACAGCCATCAGGGCACCGATATCAAGGTCATCCTGTCGGCGGAGGCCGAGGGCGAATTGAGGTTTGATGTGATCAATATCGGTGACGGTATTGCCGAAAAGCATCTGGGCCGCCTGACCGAACGGTTCTACCGGGTGGATAAGGGCCGGTCTCGCCAGATGGGCGGGACAGGGCTCGGGCTTGCCATCGTCAAGCATATTGTTAATCGACACCGGGGGCGGCTTGGTATCACCAGCAAGCCGATGGCTGAGACTGTTTTTTCGATCACCCTGCCCGAATACAGAAAACCGGATGAAATTTAACATGATTGTAACAAATCGCTGGTATTCATCACACTATCATGGTTCTCAACGGATATTTTCATGGATAGTGTTGTTTTCGAGTCGCGGCTCATGACCATTCGGGTGCTAATCGCAGACGATGAGCCGAACCAGCTTGAATTGCTGTCATTCAACCTGACACAGGCCGGTTTTTCGGTGACGAAAGCTGTCGATGGCCAGCAGGCGCTTGATCTTGTCGAGGAACTGCAGCCGGATATTGTGATTTTGGACTGGATGATGCCTTTTCTTTCCGGCATCGAAGTCTGCCGGGCGTTGCGCGGAATGCCGGAAACCCGGATGATCCCGATCATCATGCTCAGTGCTCGCGGTGAAGAAGGCGACAAGACCCTCGGGCTGGATGTCGGGGCCGATGATTATATCAGCAAACCGTTTTCGCCGCGGGAGCTTGTCTCCCGGGTGCGCGCTGTCCTGCGGCGGTCACGCCCGGCCCTGCTCAATGATGTGCTCGAATTTGAAGACCTGAAACTCTACCCAGCCAGCAAGATCGTCGAGCGTGGCGGCGAGCGAATCAATCTTGGCCCGAAGGAATTCCAGATCCTGGCGCTTCTGCTGGAACGCCCGGGGCAGGTGTTCAGCCGGGTGCAGCTTCTCGATCAGGTCTGGGGGCACGGCATTTATGTTGAGGACAGAACGGTTGATGTGCATCTGAGCCGTTTGCGCAAGGCCCTTAACCACAGCACCGGGTCTTCGCCGCGGCCGGATCTGATCAGGACGGTGCGCGGCAGCGGTTATGCCCTTTCTTCGCCGGGCAATTGATCACAGTCATAAAACTGTAACAAACAACAGTTAAGAATCGGCGCAACCCAACCTCATATGGAGTGCATCATGCGTTTTACCCCTATCGTCCTTGGCTTGACCATGGCTGTTTCCGTTGCCGGTGCTGCCCAGGCCCGTGACCAGATTTCAATCGTTGGTTCGTCGACGGTTTACCCTTTTGCAACGATCGTTGC
>JBMHCY010000057.1:0-8526 GCA_049889655.1 Puniceispirillales bacterium (SeqCode) | reverse complement strand
CCCACGTCATGCTGATGAGCGATGAGATTTATGACCGGCTCGTCTTTGACGGGGCTGAAATGACAAGCCTGCTCGCCTTTCCCGAAATCAGAGACAGGCTGATCATTCTCAATGGCTGGTCGAAAACCTATGCCATGACAGGCTGGCGGCTCGGCTTTGCTGTCTGGCCAGAACAAATGGTTGATGCCGCCGACAGACTGGCCGTTAATATCCACTCCTGCGTCAATGCTGCAGCGCAGGTGGCCGCCCTTGCCGCGATTGAAGGGCCACAGGATTGTGTCGAAGATATGCGCCGAGCTTTCAGCCGCAGGGCAAGACTGCTCGAAGATGGCCTCAACGCGCTGCCCGGCTTCAGCTGCCGCAAACCTGCCGGAGCCTTTTATGCTTTCCCCAATATCAGCGGCACGGGGCTGACCTCATCAGCCCTGCAGACCGGCCTGCTGGAAGATGCCGGCGTCGCGCTTATCAGTGGTACGAGTTTCGGCGATGAAGGCGAAGGCTTCCTGCGGTTTTCCTGCGCCAACAGTGATGAAGCGATTACCGCGGCACTGGCGAGGATCAATGACTGGCTTGATCAGCATACATAATCCCTGCCGCCGCCGATGCCCGCAGAATAATCACTGACTGCCTAAATTTTAAGCACATCTCTTTCAGCCAGCGTGATTTCCGTTCATAACTGCGACGAAACGGCTGGGCACAGTTGTTGCTTATCAAGCGATATAACCACTGAGGAGACTGGCCCATGAAAAAGCTGGAAGCCATTATCAAGCCGTTTAAGCTGGATGAGGTCAAGGAAGCGCTGCATGAAGTCGGCATTCAGGGCATTACCATCACTGAGGCGAAAGGGTTTGGCCGGCAGAAAGGTCATACCGAACTTTATCGCGGCGCTGAATACGTCGTCGATTTCCTGCCCAAGGTGAAAATCGAGGTCATCATCGAGGACAATCTTGTTGAAGCTTCCGTCGAGGCCATTCTCGGCGCCGCGGCAACAGGACGTATCGGCGATGGCAAAATATTTATTTCCCCGGTTGAGGATGTCATCCGCATCCGTACCGGCGAACGCGGCTCTGACGCCATCTAAACTGTTTCAACTGCTTGCATAGAAGGAGAGCTACAATGTCTGATGCAGCAACCATTCTTAAAATGATCAAGGATAACGAGATCTCTTATGTCGATCTTCGTTTCACAGACCCCCGGGGCAAGATGCAGCACGTAACGCAGCATGTTGATACCATCGATGAAGAAAGCCTGACCGAAGGCTTCATGTTCGACGGCTCTTCCATTGCTGGCTGGAAAGCCATCAATGAATCCGACATGACCATGATGCCTGACCTGTCGCGCTGCTACATCGACCCGTTTTTCACCCAGCCGACACTGGCTGTGTTCTGCGACATTCTGGAGCCGTCCACCGGTGAGCCCTACTCCCGTGACCCGCGTTCCACGGCCAAGGCTGCGCTTGCCCATATGGCCTCTGCCGGTGTCGCTGATACCGCATTCTTCGGCCCGGAAGCTGAATTCTTCATCTTTGACGATGTTAAAATCGACGTTTCCATGAACCGTGGTTACTACGAAGTTGACAACATCGAAGGCCCGTACAACTCCGCCCGTTCTTTCGAAGAGGGCAACATGGGTCACCGTCCCGGCGTCAAGGGTGGCTATTTCCCGGTACCGCCGGTCGACAGCGGCCAGGATATCCGTTCCGAGATGCTCTCGGTCATGGCTGAAATGGGTGTTCCGGTGGAAAAGCACCACCACGAAGTTGCCCCGTCCCAGCATGAGCTTGGCATGAAGTTCGGCACGCTTATTGAAACTGCCGACAACCTGCAGCTCTACAAATACGCTGTCCATAACGTTGCCCACGCTTTTGGTGTTTCGGCCACCTTCATGCCGAAGCCGATCGCCGGTGACAACGGTTCCGGGATGCACGTGCACCAGTCCCTGTGGAAAGACGGCAAGCCGCTTTTCGCCGGTAACGGGTATGCTGACCTTTCCGAGTCCGCCCTCCACTACATCGGCGGGATCATCAAGCACGCCAAGGCCCTCAACGCCTTCACCAACCCGTCGACCAACTCCTACAAGCGTCTGATCCCGGGTTACGAGGCCCCGGTTCTGCTGGCCTATTCGTCGCGCAACCGTTCGGCTTCCTGCCGAATTCCTTTCGTCAACAACCCGAAAGGCAAGCGTGTTGAGGTTCGCTTCCCGGATGCCACCGCCAACCCGTATCTGGCGTTCTCCGCCATGCTGATGGCCGGCCTTGACGGTATCCGCAACAAGATCAACCCTGGCGATGCCATGGACAAGGACCTCTATGATCTGCCGGCAGAAGAGCTGAAGGATATCCCGACTGTCTGTGCTTCCCTGCGTGAAGCTCTCGAAAGCCTCGATGCCGATCGTGAGTTCCTGACCCAGGGTGATGTCTTCACCAACGATCAGATCGATGCCTATATCGAACTGAAGATGGAAGATGTCGTCAACTTCGAACACACCCCGCATCCGGTTGAATTCCAGATGTACTATTCCTCCTAAGGAAGACCTTCACTTTCGAAAGGGCGGCCGCGTGCCGCCCTTTTTTGTATCAGTTGCTGGCGGCATCATCAGAGCATGAGATCGGCGCAAAATTGGCAAAAGCGAAACCGATGAAGACAGGCGGACCGCCTTCCCGCCCGCCTAATGACGTTGCGACTGTATCAATCATGGCCGTGATATCCATCGCCGATGTGTTGTCAGCCCCCTGAAACATCGTTTGCATCTGCTGCAGCATCGCGCCTGGCAGGGCGGGGGGCTGATCTGCTGCCGACGGGTTCACAAGATAACGCAGATCAACAGTCATGTGCTGGTCTTCGCCTGTCATCTCAAACGCAGTCGCGTTGAAATCAGGCGGCCCAAACGGTGCCGAGGCATTGTTCGAAAAACCATGGCCTTCCGTTGGAATGCCAAAGAAAACAGTATCCAGTTCACCGTTGCTGTTCTCATCATGGAAAAGCGCCAGTGAATAGGTCCCTGGGTCAAGACCAGCGAAAACCAGCATGGTCTCAGAGGCTTTCTGCTTTTTCTCTTGAACGATATTGTCCTCGGTATCGAGATAACCGTGCTTGTGGCTGTCATCACGCAGCACGGCCAGAAGCTCACCCTCTGCTGTCCGCGGCGTTCTGACCGTGACCGTCAGATCAGCGGCGTGCAGCGGTGTTATGACGCCAAGAGATAATAAAACAACAGCGAGGAAAATTCGTGTATTGTTCATGGGTTGTGTTCCTTATTGCTGGTTGAACCTGCGCCAAGGGTACTCTTCGGTCTTCTGATGGAATGGGTATTCTTCGCGAACGGTATTTCTTTTTCGTCAACGGAGACCTCGATGGGTTTTACGATGTGCGAAATGCCAATGTTCCGACTGTTGCCCGGTTATATCCTGGTGACGGCTGTCATCATCTTTGTGCTGTTTTGGCTCGGGCCCTTTTCAACAAAGAGCGATCTGATCCCTTCTCACAGGGCTCTCTACTGGAGCATCGCGGTTTTGGGGAATCTGCTTGTCGCGGTGAGCATTATCCCGGCCTGTATTCAACTGGCCAGCAATCGGGGGTACCGTCCCGTCATCGGGCTCAGCATTGGCAGCATCCTTGCGGCGATCCCGGGCACAGCCAATATCTTTCTCTTGGAATATATGTTCAGGGATTTGCTGCCGATCAGCTATCTGATCATACTCTATTTTGATGTGGCGATTATCACCTTCTCCATTACCATGATCTTTTGGATGTACTCCGAATATCGTCTGGACATCAAGGCACCACGTCCCAGCAAGGATGATCACGTTTTTGTGGCCGAATTGACCGGCGGCAGCAGGCTTTTGCATCTCGAAATTCAGGATCATTATCTGCAAGTTCACACGGATACCGGCCCGAGAACGGTGCTGATGCGTCTCGGTGATGCCATTGATCGCCTTGATCCCGGCCGTGGCCTGCAGGTGCATCGTTCACATTGGGTCGCCCATGATGCTGTCGCCGGTATCGAACGCCGCGCCAGGGGCGTCATGCTTGTCCTTGACGATAACAGCACAGTCCCCGTCAGCCGCAGCCATCTTAAAAAGGTGCGGCAGGCCCCATGGTTCAGATAGCAAGGGGGGAAGCCGCCAAAACTCAATTTCTGGTAGTATACCCTTGCTTCGACCTCAATATCCTGTAGAAAGAGATAACCTGGTTTGAGCACAAGGGAGTACCATGGCTGATCTCTTCAATGCCGCTGCGGCCAATGATTATACCGCCGCCGAGATCGAAGTTCTTGAAGGGCTCGAGCCTGTCCGCCGTCGCCCGGGGATGTATATCGGCGGGACCGATGACCGCGCGCTCCACCATATGGCTGCGGAAATTCTCGACAATTCGATGGATGAAACTGTCGCCGGCCATGCCAGCCGGATCGAGGTCAGCCTCAATGCTGACGGCAGTCTGACGATCGGCGATAACGGCCGCGGCATTCCCACCGAACCGCATCCGAAATTTCCTGGCAAATCGGCGCTTGAGGTGATCATGACGACGCTCCATGCCGGGGGCAAGTTTGAAGGCAAGGTCTATGCCACATCGGGCGGCCTGCACGGGGTCGGGGCTTCGGTTGTCAACGCGCTGTCGGCATGGATGGTGGTGGATGTCGCCCGCGGCAAAACACTCTACCGGCAGAAATTCGCCCGCGGCGTCCCGGTAACACCACTCGAGGAGATCGGGGCCGCCCCCAACCGCCGGGGAACCGAAGTCACTTTCATGCCCGATGCCGAGATTTTCGGCGAAGGCCGCCAGTTCCGCCCGGAAACACTGTTTCGGATGATGCGGTCAAAAGCCTATCTCTTCGCCGGGGTGGAAATCCGCTGGAAATGTGATCAGGCTCATCTCACCGAGGGCAGTTCTGTTCCGGCGGAAACAATCATCCGATATCCCGGCGGGCTGGCTGATTTTCTCAATGACACGACAAGCAGCCGGTCGCTGCTGATTGCCGCGCCCTTTGCCGAGATGATTGAAAACAGCGGCGAGAAAGTGGAATACGCCATCACCTGGTTCGGACCCGGTGAGGATGGCTTTGTCCAGTCCTACTGCAACACCGTTCCCACCCCTGATGGCGGCACCCACGAAACCGGGCTGCGTCAGGCTCTTGTCCGGGGGATGCGGAGCTATGGCGAGATCGCCAACAACAAGAAAGCCGCTGATCTGACGGTTGATGATGTCATGGCGGGGGTCGGTGCACTGCTTAGTGTTTTTGTCCGAGACCCGCATTTCCAGGGGCAGACCAAAGACAGGCTGGTGAGCCAGGATGCCACAAGGCTGGTCGAAACCTGCCTGCGCGACCGTTTCGAAACATGGCTTTCAAGCGATCCTGAGCGCGCCGGATTCCTGCTTGATGCGGCCATTGAACGGATGGAAGAACGCAAGCGCCGCAAGCGTGATCGCGAAGTCGCCCGCAAGACGGCCACCCGCAAATTGCGGCTGCCCGGCAAACTCGCCGATTGTTCCTCCACCGATAATGAGGAAACTGAGATTTTCATCGTCGAGGGTGACAGCGCAGGCGGCTCAGCCAAGCAGGCGCGTGATCGCAAGACGCAGGCCGTTCTGCCCCTGCGTGGCAAGATCCTCAATGTGGCCTCGGCGAGCGATGACAAACTGATGCAGAATCAGGAACTGGCGGATCTGTCGCTGGCACTTGGGGTGCAGCCTGGCAAGAATTTCAATCTGGATACCCTGCGCTACGGCCGTGTCATTATCATGACCGATGCCGATGTCGACGGGGCCCATATCGCCGCCCTGCTGATGACGTATTTCTACCAGCAGATGCCCGGGCTGATCGAAAGCGGCCGGCTGTTTCTCGCACAGCCGCCGCTCTACCGGCTGGCTCAGGGCGGGACTGTCGCCTACGCCCTCGATGATGCCCATAAGGACACCCTGATCGACGAGCAGTTCAACCCGCGTGGCAAGATCGAGGTCAGTCGGTTCAAAGGCCTCGGGGAAATGCCGCCTGCCCAGCTCAAAGAAACAACCATGGCCGCCGGAAGCCGCCGTCTGTTGCAGGTGGATCTGCCACTGCGGGACAGCACCGGGGCGGATGAACGCCGCCGGGTCGACGGGCTCGTCAACACATTGATGGGCCGCAAGCCCGAATTGCGCTTTGCCTATATCCGTGATCACGCCGCCAAAGTGCTGGCGGAACTGGATGTTTAGGGCTCTACGATTTTTGGGGCCAAAACCTTCTGAAAAGTGTCGGGGCCAGGCCTGACAAGGCTAAGGCTATGCCGATTTCGGTCATTCCCTGAAATGCACAATAACAAGCCCCGGCGATGGCTGATGCCGCGATTGTGAAGGCACTCCAGATTTTCAGTGTCTCATGCCAGTGAGCACATTTTTCACGCCAATGACGGTGAGATTGCTCCTTTTCCGCCCTGGACATAATTCGGTCCGCTGCGCCAGGCAAGCATTCTTCATATTGTTCAAGAATTTGGGGAGGGGGAAGCGGTCCAGAAAAAAGGCTCATCGTTACTTCTATCGCCCGTTCATCACTCAAATCGTTAGCATCATGATCAATTGATGAACTTTTTCTAATATTTGGTTTTGAAGATTTAGTTCTGGAGTTTTTTGATTTTGACTTTGCCTTACTCGGCGTGTTTTTCTTCCGGAGCGTAGCGTTCAATAAAGGCGTCCTCGGCATTTAAGCCATCACATATCAGATTTATGCGGTCACGCAGGAAACCCAACTGATCAGAAATTTTTTTCTGCGTTTTGCGATCATCATAAAGAAATGTAAAGCAGTCTTCATAATGGTCAAAAAAACTCTTTTCAGCCCTTTCTTCTGAAAGGATCTGCTGAACGATGGGTAAAAATATGTGGAAATATTCGTTCTCTTCGAAAGATACGGGCATTTGGCGCGAAGCATTCCTCATCGAGACCAGTTTTTCATAGATGCTGGCATTGGAGATGCTGGCGTTGGATTTTGTTTTTCCCATAATCTCTAGTATTACCAGCTGTTTCACAAGGTCAACCTATCCAAAAGGATAGTGTCGCGCGAGAAACGCGGCCATTGCTGCATTGACAGCATCGGGGTCTTCCAGCGTTGGCAGATGGCCGGCACCCTCAATCTCGACATAGGTGCTGTTTTTCATGGCCGCGGCCATGGCACGTACAGGCTCGAGGAACGGGATATCCTCGCTGCCGACAATGAACAGCCCCGGGCAATCGAGCCCCTTCAGCGTATCAAACTGATCACGCCGGGCCATGATCGCCTGCTGCTGGAGAAAGAAGTTCTCCCGCCCCACTTCCTCCGCCATCACCATGATCGGCCGGGTGATCGTCTCGTCATTGATGTTGCCCGGCGCAACAAAGGTCGCCAGCAGCGCCTTCGACGCCCCGTGAAACTTGCCGATCCGGCTCATTTCGATCAGCCGCTGGCGTTCCTGCTTGCGTTCCGGGGTATCTTCGGCAGCGTTGCTGTCCATGATGATCAGCCCCTTCAGCCGCTGCGGGGCCAGCCGAGCCATCTCAAGCGCGACATAGCCCCCCATCGACAGCCCCACCGGAATAATATCCCCGGCAACCGCCGACAGGGCTTTTTCCGCCATGGCCGTGATGCTGTCCATCCCGAGGGTATCGGCATGAACAACAGGGTAGTCGCCGCGAAAGGCAGCAACCTGGGGATCATAAAGACGCGGGGTGAGCAAAAGCCCGGGAATAAAAACAAGCGTTGACATGGTTGAAGGGTCTCCCATCCCCATTAATGCCATCACGGTTGACGCAAGGCCAGCAATTATGTACACAAGCCCATAACCAATTATGGTTCACTTTCACCACACCGGATTGACGCGTGAAATTTGACAAACTCGGGTTGAGCGACGATGTGCTCAAAGCCATCGCCGAAATTGGCTACGAAACCCCCACTCCCATTCAGGAAAAGTCCATTCCCATCGTGCTGATGGGACGGGATGTACTGGGCTCGGCACAGACGGGAACTGGCAAAACAGCTTCATTCACCCTGCCGATGATCGACATTCTTGCCGCAGGCCGGGCCAAAGCGCGGATGCCGCGGTCACTGATCCTGACGCCAACGCGTGAATTGGCGGCGCAGGTGGCGGAAAGTTTCACCTCCTTTTCGAAATACCAGAAACTCTCCATGGCCCTGCTGATCGGCGGTGTCAGTTTTAATGAACAGGAATCCGCCCTCGATAAGGGCGTCGATGTGCTGATCGCCACGCCGGGCCGCCTGCTCGACCATGTGGAACGCGGCAAGGTCATGCTCCATGATGTGAAGATCCTGGTGATTGATGAAGCTGACCGGATGCTTGATATGGGCTTTATCCCCGATGTCGAGAGGATCACCGGGCTGCTGCCGACCATCCGTCAGACACTGTTCTATTCAGCCACGCTCGATGATGAAATGCAGAAAATCGGTGCCAAATTCGTCATTAACCCCAAGGTGATCGAAGTCGCCGCCCCGGCCTCGACCGCCGATACAGTCGAACAGTTCGTGGCAACCACCCAGACCAAGCGCAAGCGCGAAACCCTGCGT
>JBMHCY010000056.1:0-21129 GCA_049889655.1 Puniceispirillales bacterium (SeqCode) | reverse complement strand
GCGGCATTCGAGAAGACCATCACCATCAACCAGCCCTGGACGGACTGGAAAGGCGAACGCCATGACAAGATGATCGGGCGGCCTGTCTCGATGCACGCGATGCGGGGCATTTCCGCCCATTCCAACGGGTTCCAGACCTGCCGGGCCCTGCATGTGCTGCAGCTGCTGCTCGGCAGTGTCGAAGCCCCGGGCGGGTTCCGTTTCAAGCCGCCCTATCCGAAACCCGCGCATATCCACCCCAAGCCTGCCGGACGGCCTGATCAGGTCAAGCCGGAAACACCAATGCCCGGCCCGCCACTTGGCTATCTCAGCGGCCCGGAAGACCTGCTGATTGATGCCGACGGCAAACCGAACCGGATCGACAAGGCCTATTCGTGGGATGCCCCGCTTTCCGCCCATGGCATGATGCATATGGTGATCTCAAACGCCTATGCGGGTGATCCCTATCCTGTCGATGTGCTGTTCATGTATATGGCGAACATGGCCTGGAATTCTTCCATGAACACCCGCGGGGTCATGGAGATGCTGACGGAAACGGACCCGGAGACAGGCGAATACCGCATCCCGAAACTCATCTATTCCGATGCCTATTCATCTGAGATGGTCGCCTATGCCGATCTTGTCCTGCCGGACACCACCTATCTTGAACGCCATGACTGCATCTCGCTGCTCGATCGTCCGATCTGCGAGCCTGATGCCGTTGCTGATGCCATCCGCTGGCCGGTGGTGGAGCCTGACCGTGATGTCCGCGGCTTCCAGTCGGTGCTGCTTGATCTCGGGGCGCGGCTTGGCCTGCCCGGGATGGTCAATGATGATGGCAGCCCGAAATTCAGCGATTACGCCGATTACATGACCCGCCATGAGCGCAAGCCCGGGATCGGGCCGCTTGCCGGTTTCCGCGGCGACGGGGAAGAAGAAGGCCGCGGGGCCCCCAACCCGAGCCAGATTGACCGCTATATCGAAAACGGCGGCTTCTGGATGCGGCATCTGCCGGAAGAGGCGCGCTATTTCAAGCACGCCAACGCCGCCTATCAGGATTTCGCTGTCGAGATGGGGTTTTACGATAAACCCGAGCCCTACACGTTCCAGATCTACAGCGAGGTGTTGCAGAAATTCCGTCTTGCCGCTGAGGGCCATGGGGATATCCAGCCGCCGGAACATCTGCGCGATCAGCTGAAAACCTGCTTCACGCCCCTGCCCTCGTGGTACCGGCCTTTTGAGGATGAAGCGACCAGCGATGAGGAATTCCCGATCCATGCCCTGACCCAGCGGCCGATGGCCATGTATCATTCCTGGGGCTCCCAGAACCCGTGGCTGCGGCAAATCCATGGCCACAACCCGCTGTTTGTGCCTGCCGAACTGGCGGCAAGCCTCGATCTCAGTGACGGTGACTGGGCCTGGGTGACCTCGCATCACGGCCGCATCCGGGTACCGGTGGCAGTGATGGAAGGGGTCAACCCGCATACGGTCTGGACCTGGAATGCCATCGGCAAGCGGCGCGGCGCCTGGCAGCTCGATGAAGATGCCCCGGAAGCCCGCAAGGGGTTCCTGCTCAATCACCTGATCCACGAATTGCTGCCGGCCAAAGGCGACGGCCTGCGCTGGGCCAATTCCGATCCGATTACCGGTCAGGCCGCCTGGTATGACCTCAAGGTCAGGATCGAAAAGGCGGATGCGGATGAACCGCCGGTCGTCTTCCCTGATTTTTCCGCCCAGCAATCCCCGGCCGGATTGCCGCGTGGCGAGAAGACCCTGCGCTACGGGCTCAGCATTATCGATAAAGACAAAACGAAAGGGGAGATGTGATGACAACCCTGCCCCCGCCTTCGGCAAAAAAACTCGGGCTGGTGATCGACCTTGATATCTGTGTCGGTTGTCAGGCCTGTGTTGTCAATTGCAAGGAATGGAATACCGCCGGTTACGGCGCCCCGCTGGCGGATGAAAACGCCTGGGGCAATAATCCCACCGGGTCCTGGCTCAACCGTGTTCACACCTTTGAGGCCGGTCACGGAACCGACGCCAAGGTGGTTCATTTCCCGAAATCCTGTCTGCATTGCGAAGATGCGCCCTGCGTGCCGGTCTGCCCCACCGGCGCTTCCTACAAGCGTGCCGAAGACGGCATTGTTCTGGTCAATGAAGACTGGTGCATCGGCTGCGGGCTCTGCGCCTGGGCCTGCCCGTACGGGGCCCGCGAGATGGACCCGGCCGAAGGCGTCATGAAAAAATGCACCCTCTGTGTTGACCGGATCTACAACGATCACCTCGATGCCGAAGATCAGGTTCCGGCCTGCGTTCGCACCTGCCCGACCAGCGCCCGCCATTTCGGTGATCTTGGCGATCCAAACTCCGATGTCTCGAAACTCGTGGCCGAACGCGGCGGGTTTGATCTGATGCCGGAACAGGAAACCCGGCCGGTGAATAAATATCTGCCGCCGCGGCCACGCCAGCAGGCGGATGAGGATGCCCCTGTTGATCTTGTTGCCATGGCCAGTGCCGATGAACCGCAGGGGTTCTGGAAATGGCTCGACCAGACTCTTGAGCGTCTCTGATATCGAGGAAATTTCATGCGCCCTGCTTTTTCACTGATTATTTTCACATCGCTTTCGGGGGCCGGTCTCGGCCTTGCCCTGATCATGGGGATTGGGCTTTTGCCTGTGCCGTCCCTGACCTGGTGGCTGATCCAGAACACCCTTGCCATGGGGCTGATCGGGGCCGGGGTCTTGTCCTCGACCTTTCACCTCGGCCATCCGGAACGGGCCTGGCGGGCGCTGACCCAATGGCGGTCTTCCTGGCTGTCACGGGAAGGTGTTCTCGCCGCCATCACCATGGTCCTGATGGCGATCTGGGCTGGCGACGGGCTGATCAACGGCCTCCCGCGGGCCTGGCTTGGCTATGCCGTCGGCGGCTTTGCGCTGATGACCATCTGGGCGACGGCGATGATCTACGCTTCGCTCAAGACAGTCGCACGCTGGCATCATCCGCTGACACCGGTGCTTTTTGTTTCCTATGCCATCTCCGGCGGGCTGATACTCGCGGCGACACTGCAAAGCCTTGCCAGCGGCGGTGCCAGCACGTTGATCATGCCGGGGTTCATCGCCGTGATCATTACCAGCATCATCGCCCTCGCCTGGTCGCGTCTGGCCGGGGCAAAGGGCAGCGGGTCTTCTCCGGAAACTGCCACCGGCCTCGGCGGGATCGGCCCGGTGCGAATGCTGATGCCGCCGCACAGCGAGGAAAACTGGCTGCAACATGAAATGGGCTTCAAGGTCGCACGCAAACACGCTGCAACACTGCGCCGGGTCAGCCTGGTGATGGCGATCTACCTGCCTGCCGGGCTGATGCTGGCGACACCACAGATGGCATCGCTCGCCGCATTGCTGATGGTGGTGGCCAGCCTTGTCCATATGGGCGGCGTCATGGTCTCACGCTGGCTCTTCTTTGCCGAAGCCAAACACACGGTGAGCCTCTATTACGGTGAACGGCACTAGAGACGCCCTCTTCCCCCCGCCGTGGCCTTGGCCTATGATCAGGGACTGATCCCATTGCCATTGCAGGATATACCACATGACCGCCCCGAAACTCCACAGCCTGCTGCCAGCCAAGGAAATCTTCGCTGTTGACGGGGCCGGGGCGGTGGCACGCTGCGTCAAGCACGGCCTCACGGGCAGCCGTTTTGCCGATACTGCGACGGTGTTCGGGCGGCAGCTTGACCATCCGCCGTTTGACGGGTTCACCTATCGGCCGCTGTCACCGCAGCTCACATGGCTGCGTGGCCGCAACAACAGCCTTGCCCATGCCTGGCTTAAGGAAGCCCGCAAGACTGGCCTGCCTGATCTGCTTGAGGTGCATAACCGCTGCCAGATGGCCGCGCTGATCGCCAAGGCACAACCTGGCCTTAAAACCATCCTGCACCTGCATAATGACCCGCGGGAAATGAACGGTGGCCGCTCGCCCCGGGAACGCCGCTGGCTGCTTGAAAACCTGGCGGGGGTGTTCACCGTTTCCGCCTATATCAGGGCCTGCTTTCTTGAAGAAACCGGCGCCGATGAAAGCCTGGCCGCCAGGGTGATTGTCACCCCCAACAGCTGTGACAGGCCCGCCGCCACAAGCACCGCACCGCAGAATCTGATCAGCGTTGTCGGCCGCATGGTCCCGGAAAAGGGGATGCTGGAAACAGCTCAGGCCGCTGCGCGGGTATTGCCCCTGCATCCTGACTGGCAGATCGTTTTCATCGGTGCGAGGGGGTATGGCAACACCCCGCCCTCAGCCTATGAAAAAGAGGTTCTGGCCGCCCTTGCACCGCTTGGCGGGCAGGCCCGGATGACCGGCTATCTGAGCGAGGCCGAAACCCGGGCGATCCAGCAGCAGGCGGCGATCGCCATTGTCCTGTCACAATGGCAGGAACCGGCAGGGCTGACGGTGATCGAGGCTCTTGCCAGCGGCTCGGCCCTGATCACAACCCGGCGCGGCGGTATTCCAGAATATGCCGAAGGGCGGGCGGTCCTGCTTGATGCCGCCGATGCCGATGATCTCACCCCGGCCCTCGACCGGATGATCGGTGATGCAGCCTGGCGTGAAGGCTGGCAGCAGAAAGCCCGTGATGATTATCCCTTTACCGTGGCAGAAGTGACGCGCCGCCTCGATGCCGCGCGCCAGCAGGTGCTCGACGGCTGAGACGTCAGGCCAGCAGAATCTTGTGATGCTGGCGGATCAGCGCATCGACATTCGCCGGGACATGGTCGGGGTGGAACGTATTGAGGATCGTTTCTTTGACCTGCGCGGCCTTTTCCACCAGCACAGGCTTGTTGTTTTCCTCCCATTCCTTGGGGGAAGACCGATCGGCCACACTCGGGTAGATGTATTCTGTCTGCATGACGCTGATCGTCGCATCATGGCCGAGGTAATGGCCGGGGCCATCAAGGCAGACATCCCGCATCGCCTGAAGGCTGAGGGTGTTTTCGTTCACCTCCACGCCGCGGACACAGCGCAGGCACTGGCCGAGCATATCATTGTCGATGACGAGGCTTTCGAGGCAGAAGCCGAGCAGTGATGCGTGCATCCCGGCAGTTTCATACGCCATGTTGAGCCCGGCCAGCCCGGCCATCACCGCCGTGCTGCCCTTTTCATAACCCGACTGGGCATCGGGCATCTTGGCATCAGCCATGCCCGACGCTGCCCCAGACGGCAGATCATAGTATTGCAGCATCTGGGCACAGGCCGCAGTCAGCAGCCCCTGTTCACCGGAACCACCGGACATCGCCCCGGTTCTGAGATCGGAAACAAAGGGCCAGGTCCCGCAGATGGCAGGATGCCCGGGCACCATGGCGTTTACATAAACAAGCCCGGCAATGACCTCGGCCACAGCCTGGGCCACCGCCCCGGCAATGCTGGCAGGGGCCGTCGCCCCGGCCTGCCCGGCTGACAGCAGCAGGACTGGCATCCCGCCCTTGACCACTTCTTCCATCACAAGACAGCTTTCCGTGGCAAAACGCAGCGGCGGCACGACAAAGCAGTTAGAGTTAGAGACAAACGGGCGGGCCCGCCACGCCTCTTCACTGCCGGCAACCTTGTGCAGCATTTCGAGGGCTTCGGGAACATATTCAGCCTCGGTGAAACTGGTACCGACGTGCTTGCTTGTCCCCTTGACACAGGCATAGAGCGTATTCAGGTCAAGGTCACGGGCATCGGGAATATCACGGGCGACCATGGGCCGCTGGAAGAAATGGATATTGTCCATGTTCTCAACGATCCGGGCGGCATCATAAATATCCTGCAACTCACTTTCGCGATAGGTGTTGCCCGCAACATCGACCAGATGCACGGCGGCCCCGGCTGTCCCGTAATGAACTTTTTTGCCCGAAAGATGCAGATCATGCTGCGGGGTCTGCCCGTGCAGCGTGATATTGCGTGCCGCATTGGCGATCACATCCTCGACCAGGGCACGCGGGAACCGGACACGGCCATCATCACCGGCAATCGCACCGATTGAGGTCATGTAGGCGATGCCGCTTTCCGGTGCCTGGCTGAGGCCGATTTCTTCAAGAATCTGGAACACCGTATCGTTGATCGCGGCGAGCCCGGCTTCATCAAGCGGCTTGTAATGGCCACCTTCAAGCCCCGGACGGACAGGGCGCATTTCCTCTGAGAGCGGGGCTGCTCGCAGCGATTTTCGAGCCTGACGGCCACCAGCACGACGGGAACGGGGAAGGGGGGATTTTTCTCTCATGGGAACACCTTCAAAATGAAAATTGCGATCAGGCCTTCATGCGTTCTGCAGCCGGATCATACATGGGCTTGAGGCTGACTTCGGCGCTGACACGCTCACCCGCGATATCGATCTCATAATGCGAAGCCAGCTGGCTGGCCTGGTCTTCTCCATCATGACAAGGCACATAGCCCATGCCGATGGCACCGCCAAGATGATGACCGTAATTGCCCGAGGTCAGATAGCCAACGATCTCGCCATCACGAAGCACAGCTTCGTTATGATAGAGCAAGGGTTGCGGATCATTGAGCCGGAACTGCATCATCCGCGCCTTGAGCCCCTCTTCCTTTTTTCGCATAACAGCATCACGGCCGAGGAAATCACCGAAACGGCCGGACTGCTTGCCAATCCGAGCGGCAAAACCCAGCCCGGCTTCGAGGATATGGTCTTCTGACGAAATATCATGACCGAAATGCCGGAATGCCTTTTCGATGCGGCAGCTGTCGAGTGTATGCAGGCCGCATGGCGTGATCGCATGGTCTTCGCCCCGCTGCATCAGCTGGTCATAAACATGAACCGCCATATCCGCAGAAACATAGAGCTCCCAACCAAGTTCACCGACATAGGATACCCGGTGTGCCCGGGCCTTGGCATAGCCGATCTCAATCTCCTGCATGGTGCCGAAGGGGAAATCGTTATTGTCGAGGCTCTGGGGGATCAGCGGCTGCAGGAAATCGCGTGCCTCGGGGCCCATCACCACCAGCACTGATTCCATCACTGTCATGTCCATCGCCATGCAATGCGCATCTTCCGGGGTATGGCGGTTGATCCAGTTGAGATCACGCCGCACTGTCGCCGCCGGGGTCACCACGATAAACCGGTCCATATCAAGGCGGGTGATGGTGATATCAGCTTCGATGCCGCCGTCTTCGTTGAGAAACTGGGTGTAGACAATGCGCCCCGGTTCGACGGCAACATCGTTGCAGGCAATCCGCTGCAGCACGGCTTCGGCATCACGCCCCATCACCATGATCTTGCCGAATGACGACAGATCGAAGAATCCCACCTTTTCCCGGATCGCCCTGTGCTCGGCGGCGTTGTAATCAAACCAGTTCTGCCGCTTCCAGGAATATTCATAGGCCGGTGTCTTGCCGGCGGCACGCTCAGCGGCGGGCAGGAACCAATTGGGTCTTTCCCAGCCATTGACCTCACCGAAACACGCCCCGGCCTCTTCGAGGCGGTGATGCACCGGTGACCGGCGGATATGACGGCTCGATTCAAACTGCCGATACGGAAAGTGATCAGCATAGAGCAGCCCGAGGGTTTCCGTCACCCGATCCTTGAGATAGGCCCGGTTGGTCTGGAACGGTTGCATCCGGCGGATATCGACATCCCACAGATCCATCGGCGCGTTGCCTTTGTCCATCCATTCGGCCAGCACCATCCCGGCCCCGCCTGCGGACTGGATGCCGACAGAATTGAACCCGGCAGCAACAAAGAAGTTCTTCACTTCCGGGGCCTCACCGAGGATATAGCGATCATCGGGGGTGAAACTCTCCGGGCCGTTGAAAAAGGTCTGGATCCCGGCTGTCGCAAGGATCGGCAGGCGTCCCACCGCCTGCTCGAGGATCGGCTCGAAATGATCGAAGTCCTCGGGCAGGGAATCAAATTCAAAATCTTCGGGTATCCCGTCCATCCCCCAGGGCTTCGAAACCGGTTCAAACGCCCCGAGCATGATCTTGCCTGCATCTTCCTTGTAATAGGCACATTCGTCAGGCACCCGCAACACCGGCAGGTTCGATTGCAGCCCGTCAATGCCTTCGGTGACAATATAGAAATGCTCACAGGCATGGAGCGGCACAGCAACCCCGGCCATGGCACCGATCTCACGGGCCCACATACCGCCGCAATTGACAACAAAATCCGCCCGGATTGTCCCCTCATCAGTGGCGACACCAACAGCCGTGCCGTTTTCAACAAGAATATCGTTGACCTTTACCCCCTGGATAATGTTTGCACCGCGCATCCGCGCACCCTTGGCCAGGGCCTGGGTGATGTTGACCGGGTCCGCCTGCCCGTCCTTGGCGAGCCAGACCCCGCCGACAGCATCCTCGACATTCAGCCCGGGGTAGAGACGGCTGATCTCGTCGGTGGTGATCTCGTCAATCTCGACCCCGAAAGCCCGGGCCATCGCAGCCGACCGCCGCAATTCTTCCATCCGTTCATCGGTGAGCGCGACCGTGATCGAGCCATTACGCTTGATCCCCGTGGCGACACCCGTTTCTTCCTCAAGGCTGAAATAGAGTTCCTGCGAATATTTCGCCAGCCGTGTCATGTTCTGGGTTGCCCGCAACTGAGCGATTAGTCCGGCCGCGTGCCAGGTTGTCCCGCAGGTCAGCTGCTTGCGCTCAAGCAACACGACATCGGTCCAGCCGAGTTTGGTCAGATGATAGGCCACCGAGCAGCCGACAACCCCGCCACCGATGATGACAGCACGGGCATGGGATGGAAGTTGATTTTTCATGGTTACCCCCTCAGCCTGATATTTTCAGGGTCATAGAGAACACCGCCTTCGACAATGTTCGCTTTCCTTTCGCGCCCGAGAACCAGAACATTCATCTCTTCACCACCACCATTGAACGCATCTTCATCAATGACACCGAAGGCAATGGATTTGCCCACCCGGTGCCCGTATCCCGCAGAAACCACAAGACCTTTTTCATCCCCGTTGACCCGGATCGGCGACAGATAGATCGCCTCACCGCAAGGCTCGCCATCTTCAGGGTCGTCGAGGGTCAGGGTGACAAAGCGCCGCTTGCAGCCGCGCTGTTCTTCGGCCTGCAACGCGGCCTTGCCGATAAAGTTCTCCTTGCCGGTATTGACCCAGCGGGCGAGTCCACTTTCGAGCATGGTGTAATCCGAGGTCAGATCAGCCTTCCATGATCGGTAGCCTTTCTCGAGCCGCATGGAATCAAGGGCCAGCATACCGAAACAGCCGAGATCGTGGTCATCCCCGACCGCCCAGAGGGCATCCCAGACTGTTTTCATCTGATCCATGGGGATATGCATCTCCCAGCCGGCTTCCCCGGCAAAGGATACGCGGATGGCCTGAACCTCGACCCCCCCCGCCTTGACCCGGCGATGTGTCAGCCAGGGGAAATCACCCTGTTCCATGCTCTCGCCAGTGATCGCGGCCATGATCCCCGGGGATTTCGGTCCGGTGACAAGCAGCGTCCCAAGATCACGCGTCAGGTCGGTGATGGTGATCGAACCATTCTCGGGAAGATGCTGGTTGAGCCAGTCGCGATCATGCCAGAACGCCCCGGCACCGGTGATCAGCCAGAAATGATCATCACCAAAGCAGGTGGCTGTCATCTCGGTCAGGATCTTGCCCTTTTCCGAGGCGAAATAGACAAGCCCGATGCGGCCTTCACGCGGCAATCGGCCTGTGACCATGGTCTCAAGCCAGGCACGTGCGCCCTCGCCCTTGACTTCGAACCGGGTGAAGCCGGAGAGGTCGATCACCCCGGCATGCTCAGCAACATGGCGGCATTCGGCCCCCACGGCATCGAACCACGGCTGCCGGTCGTAACTGTCGGCCATGTGCTCGCTTTCACCTTCACGGGGGAACCAGTCTGCCCGCTCCCAGCCGCCATAGGCCCCGAAGGCGGCGCCCTTTTCCTTCAGCGTCTCAAAGAGTGACGAGGTCTTGCACGGGCGACCTTCCGGCCACTGGATCTGCGGGAAGTGCATGGCGTATTCGTGGCTGTAGGTCTCGACCGCCTTGGCAATCGAATAGGCACGGTCGACATGGTCGGTGAAGCGGCGCGGATCAACCGCCCAGGAATCAGTTTCCGGCTCGCCTTCGACAATGATCTCGGCCATCAGTTTCCCGGCCCCGCCAGCCTGGACGATGCCGAAGGTGAAGACGCAGCATTCGAACGCGTTTGGCACACCCGGCATCGGGCCGATCAGGGGCAGCCCGTCAGGGGCATAGGGGATCGGGCCGTTGACAACCCGGGTGATCCCGGCCGACCCGAGGATCGGCACCCGCTGGCAGGCATCGTCAATGTACCATTCCAGCCGTTCGAGATCATCGTTCCAGAGCTGGAAGGAGAAATCTTCAGGCCGGGGATCATCAGCGGTGATCCAGTGTGCCTTGCAGTTCTTTTCATACGGGCCAAGCAGCAGCCCGTCCTTTTCCTGGCGCAGATAATAGGAGGAATCGGGATCACGCAGCAGCGGCAGTTTTTCATCACGGGCCGCCAGTTCGGGAATTCCCTCGGTCACCAGGTACTGGTGGGCCAGCGAGACGCAGGGCACATCACGGCCAAAGAACTTGCCAACTTCATCCGCCCGGTATCCGGCGGCATTGACCACATATTCCGCCCGCACCGTGCCGATCGGGGTGTGGACGTGCCATTCATCATTTTTCCGGTCGACCCCGGTGACAGGGCAGAAACGGATGATCTGCGCGCCGAGATCGCGGGCGCCTTTGGCGAGAGCCTGTGTCAGCTGGGCCGGGTCAATATCGCCATCGAGCGGGTCCCACTGACCGCCGACAAGATCATGGGTTTCGAGGAAGGGGTAGACCTTCTGCATATCGGCATTGCTCATTTCCTCAAATTCAACGCCCATCTGGCGGCCCATGGCCTGAACATGGCGGAACTCTTCCATACGCTGGCGGCTGTGGGCGAGGCGGATCGCGCCGGTGACGTGATAGTTCATCGGGTAGTCGACTTCCTCGCCGAGCCGCCGATAGAGTTCGGTGGAATAAGACTGGATCTTCATTACCGTCCAGGAGCCAACATAGTTCGGGCAGTTGCCGGCGGCGTGCCACGTTGACCCGGAGGTGAGTTCGTTCTTCTCAAGCAGCAGGCAATCGGTCCACCCCATCTTGGCCAGGTGGTACAGCACCGATGTGCCGACCGAACCCCCGCCGATCACCACCACCCGTGCTGTCTGGGGGAGCGTTCCTGTCGCCTTGTTCTGATCCTGGTTCATATCACTCATCATGGTCTCCACATGGTCAAAATTGAGGGCCCGGTCAATAAACCGGCGGCGCGATGATCCAGATGACCACCGCATCATCCTTGCCGTTGTTGTGCCATTGCATGGCTTCACCGGAAAAACGGAAACTGTCTCCGGCATTGAGGGTGAACGTCTTGGTATCGATTGTGAGCGTCAGGCTGCCCGAAACCACATAGCCCGCTTCTTCCGTCGGCCGCCGCACCGGATCAACAAGACCGGAGCCCGGGGCAAAGACCGACCGAACCATTTCAAACGCCCCGCCCAGATCAGGCGAGAGCAGCTCTTCCCGCATCCCGGTGGTATCATCGGTCATGCTGCGGCGTTCACCGGCACGGACAATGTAATCGGCTTCATCGGAAGGCGGTGAATGCGAGAAAAAGAAACTCACCGGCAGGTTGAAAAGACCAGCGATCTGGCGGATGTCGCTGAGATTGGGCTCCGAGGTGCCGCGCTCCACCTGGCTGAGCCAGCCGACGGAACGGTCGAGACGCTGGGCCAGATCAGCAAGGGTCCAGCCCCGCCCCTGGCGCAGGGCCCGGATATCATTGCCGACCAGCCCCGAGGATCTTTCCCGGGCCAGCATCTCCCCTTCATTGTTTAAGGTCGCCTGTTTAAGCATGACTCCCCCGAACCCATTCACGTTCACCGTGAAAATTTATCAAATATTTTCACCAATCTGAAATCAACGCAAGAATTTTTATTGTGATGGACAAAAAAGATGAGATGTCTAAAACAGTTCTCGGACCGGGGGCGTGCTCCCCTTGTCTCGGTTATTGGGGGATACCATGCTGTTTTCGCTTTTTCTGGTGCTGGCTGGTCTGGTCACGCTCTATTGCGGGGGTGAAGCCCTGGTCCGGGGAAGCGTCCTGATTGCCCAGCGTTTTCATCTGCCCAAACTGATCATCGGCCTGTTGATTGTCGGATTCGGCACCTCAATGCCCGAAATGCTGGTGTCGGTTCAGGCCGTGCTTGGCGGCACACCGGAAATCGCGCTTGGCAATGTTGTCGGCAGCAATATCGCCAATGTGCTGCTGATCATCGGGACGGCACTGGTGCTGATGCCGATCCGGGAATGGGATACCCATGCCCGCCGCGGGGCGCTTTTTGCCACCGCTGTTGCCGTGCTGCTTTATCTGTTCTGCATGACCGGGTTCCTCGGCCGCATTCAGGCGCTGCTGTTGCTGCTGGCTCTCGCTGGCTATCTCGGTTTCAACTACGTCATGATCTCGCGCAATCCGCAACTGGCTGAGGCTGAAGAGATCGATCATGACGCCCTTGATGCCATGCTCGAACGCCATAAGGGGCTCGCCTGGCTGGCGGCCATTGCCGGTATCCTGCTGCTCATGGCCGGGGCTGATATGCTGATCGCGGGTGCTGTCACCATCGCCCGGGCCTTTGGCGTTTCCGATGCCGTGATCGGGCTTTCTCTTGTGGCCTTCGGGACATCGCTGCCGGAACTGGTCGCAGCCATCGTTGCCGCCGTCAAACGCGAGGCGGAGGTGATTCTCGGCGGCGTGATCGGCAGCAATATTTTCAACGTGCTCGCCATTCTCGGTGTGGCGGTGATGATCAAGCCGATGGCGGTCACACCCCGGATCACCGCTGTCGATGTGCCGCTTGTCATTGCCACCAGCCTCGGGCTGTGGCTGATGCTGATTCTGATGAAGCAGATGAACCGTGGTTTGGGCATCATCATGCTCGGGCTTTATATCGGCTATATCGCCATGCTTGTCACGCAGGTCGGGTCATAAGGCTGACGATCGACCCCGAAAGACAGCCCGGTTTTATGTTTCAGGCCTCGACCATGATTCCTTAGATGGCTTGACCTCTCGCCCCATGCTTGGCAAGAAAGGGGACATACCCCAATCACAACAGGTACCTTCCCATGCGGGTTTTACTGTTCTCACTTATCGGAGCCCTCGTTATCACCATGACCAGTTCAGCAAATGCCAGCGGCACGCTCGTGCTCGAAACATCCAAGGGAGAAGTGCGGATCGCCCTTCTTGAAACGCTTGCCCCCAATCATGTTGCCCGGATAAAGGAATTGGCGCAGGACGGCTTTTATGACGGCATTGTCTTCCACCGTGTGATCGAAGGCTTCATGGCCCAGACCGGTGACCCGACAGGCACCGGCATGGGAGGTTCCGGCAAGAACCTGAAAGCCGAGTTCAGCAGCTACGCCTACCGCTATGGTACCGTTGGCATGGCCCGGGCGATGAACCCCGACAGCGCCGACAGCCAGTTCTTCATCTGCTTTGACGGCTGCAGCCACCTGACCGGCCAGTACACTGTCTGGGGCCAGGTTGAGAGCGGAATGGAAGCCATTGAGGCGATCAATGTCGGTGAGCCGCCCGCCGACCCTGACAAGATCATCAAGGCCAGCATCGAAGACTGATCAGCCGCCATCTGAATAACGCGATGCATCCTGCAAAGGGTGCATCTTTTTTTTGCCTTTTCGGCTGATCTGTTATCAACTGGGGCGTCACTGTGAAGGGAAAGTGCCATGACTACCGCAGCCACCGACAGAGACCGGATCAGAACCTGGCTTGGCGATCATCCGGATACGCAATCCGTTGCCGGATTTGTCCCCGGCCCGGGGATCGAAAAACTCGACATGACTGTTGATCTCGTCCGCTTGCGGGCTGATCTCGAAAAAGTGGTGGCAACAACAGGCTACCACGGCGAGACCTTCAAGGTGCTGCCCGTCAACCGCCGCCCCGGGGTGGAGACTCTGACGGAGACCGATCTTTCCGGGCGCTACTACACAAGGCGGGACAGCCGTTATGTTGAAGAGGCGGTCGAGGAACTGGTCGATGAAACCGCCTATACCGAGCTCAACCCGGTTTTTGCCGGCACAGCTTTTGAAGATGTTTTCCACGCCTTGAGGGCGCGCTTCACCCTCGGCCGGATGCGGGTGCTTTCCAAGGCTGTCTACAGTTGCAATTCATGGCATCGTGATCCGGAACCCCGGGTTCATATCCCGCTGATCACCAACCCCGGGTCACTGTTTATCGTCAATCACCACTGCACCCATCTGCCTGCTGATGGTTCTGTCTATTTCACCGATACCCGCGGTTATCACACCGCGCTTAACGGCGGTGGTGAGGACCGGGTTCATATTGTTGCCGCCGTGGCATCCTGAGAAGAGAAAGCGGATCACCCATGTATACCTATTCCCCCCAGTATGAAGGCACCAACAGCAAGGCGGATTTCCGCAGCGATACCGTCACAAGGCCGACCCCGGCGATGATGGACGCCATCCAGCACGCCGAGGTGGGTGACGATGTCTATGGGGAAGACCCCACCACCAACGCCCTCGAAGAACGCGCCGCCGCCATGCTCGGCAAAGAGGCCGGGCTGTTTCTGACAAGCGGCACGCAATCCAATCTGACCGCCCTGATGGCCCATTGTGGCCGCGGTGAAGAGGTGCTGACCGGCAAAGGGTATCACATCGCCGCCTGGGAAGCTGGTGGTGCAAGCGTTCTCGGCAGTGTCCTGATCTCGACCCTTGAAACCGGCAGCGATGGCCGGCTCGATCCGGCAACTGTTACCGCCGCGATCAAGCCCGATGATTACCATATGCCCGAAACCCGGCTGCTGTCGGTTGAAAACCCGTTCAGCGGTATCGCCTTCCCTCTTGATTACATGGATACGATGGCGGCCACGGCCCATGATGCCGGGCTGCTGCTGCATTGTGACGGGGCCCGGCTGATGAATGCGGCGGTTGCCCTCGGCGTTGAACCGGCGCGTCTCGTTAAGGGCTGTGACAGCGTCTCGCTGTGTCTTTCAAAAGGCCTTGGAACCCCGGCCGGGACGGTACTGGTGGGGGAAGCCGGGATGATCGCCCGGGCCCGCCGGATGCGCAAGATGCTTGGCGGCGGGATGCGCCAGACCGGGCTGTTGGCGGCTGCCGGATTGCACGCCCTCGACCACCATGTGGATCGCCTCGCCGATGATCACCGTCGGGCGCGGATGATTGCCGAAAACCTCAACAGCATTGACGGTATCGATATCGATCTCGGCAGTGTCCAGACCAATGTGATCTTTGCGAGCCTCGCCGCGACAGTCAGTCTTGAGGGCATGGGGGATTTCTTTGCCGACAGAGGTATCGCCATCATCCCGGAGAGAGAAATGCGGCTGATCACCCATCTCGACCACAGCGATGATGACGGTCACCGGCTGGTCGAGACGATGACCGACTGGATCAAGGCTTGTGCAGGCTGAGGACGCGGATCGTGTTTGTCGACCCGACCACCCCGAACGGTGTCCCGGCCACGACAATCACCTGATCGCCGGGCTTGCCCATCTCGTTTTCGAGCATCAGGCGGCTGATCCCGTCAAGAGCTTCATCAAAACTGTCGAAATTCTCGGTCAGGATGCTGTTGATCCCCCAGAGGAAGTTCATCCGCTGGCGGATGGTCTGGTTCGGCGTCATCATCACGATCGGCAGCCGCGGCCTTTCACGCGAAAGCCGCACCGCTGTTGTCCCGGAAGTTGAAAAGGCCACCACCGCCGCCGCATCGATATGCTGGGCCAGCGTTGTCGCGCTTTCAGCAACGGCGTGATAGGTGGTGTGGCTGTCCATGCCTTCGAGGGCGAGGTTTTCGAAATGCCCCTCACGCTTTTCGGTTTCTTCCAGAATCCGGTGCATGATCGACACGGCCTCAACCGGATATGCCCCGGAAGCACTCTCGGCCGACAGCATGACGCAATCAACCCCATCCATAACCGCGGTGGCAACATCGGAAGCCTCGGCCCGGGTCGGGGTTGGTGAATCGACCATCGATTCCAGCATCTGGGTGGCCACAACAACCGGCTTGCCGACTTTGCGGCAAATGCGGGTGATATCCTTCTGGGCCCCGGGGATTTGTTCCGGCGGCAGTTCAACACCGAGATCACCCCGGGCAATCATCACCCCGTCCGAGGCTGAGACCATCTCTTCGAGATGCTTCAGTGCCGCGGGCTTTTCGATCTTGATCATAATGGCGGCCTTGTCCCTGATCAGGCTCCGGGCCTCGATGATATCGCTCAACCGCTGGACAAACGACAGTGCCACCCAATCCACGCCGAGTTCGAGGGCAAAGGCCAGATCGCTCCTGTCCTTTTCTGTCAGCGGTGAGATCTGAAGGCTCACATCCGGAACATTGACCCCTTTGCGGTCAGTGATCGGGCCCCCGGCATCAACGCGTGTTTCAATGATATCGGTATCGACCCCAGTCACGGTGAACTGCAGGCGGCCATCATTGACCAGCATCCGGTGGCCGGGCAGGATCGCATCAAAGATTTCCGCATGCGGGAGGTTGACGCGCTGGCTGTTGCCCTTTTCATCCTTGCGGTCGAAGATGAATGTATCGCCCTTCTTCAGCACTGTGCCTTCCTCGACCTCACCGATCCTGAGTTTCGGGCCTTGCAGATCAGCCAAAATGGTGATCGGCTTGCCTGTTTCGGCAGCCAGTTCACGGATCGCAGCATAGCGTTCGGCATGATCCGACTGGACCCCGTGGCTGAAATTGAGCCGGAAGGCGGAAACCCCAGCATCAACCATGGCTCGGATTATCTCGCGATCACTGCTCGCAGGGCCGAGCGTCGCCAGAATTCGTGTTGCAGTTGAGGAAATGCTCATTAATATTCTTCCTAGATGCGTTCTTTCCGGGCGTTGTCTTGACGGTTGACGATACCGCCATCTAGAGTGAACCCCCGCTCAAGGCGTTATTATAGACAACAATTATTTCAAAAAGGTAACTTTTATGAGCCTTGAGCAACTGTACCAGGAAAAGATACTGGCTTTTGCCCGGTCTGCTCGGCAAAGCGGGACCCTCGATGATGCCGGTTTTTCAGCCACAATCACAAACCCCACCTGCGGCGACAGGGTGCGGGTGGACCTCGACCTTGACGGCAACCGGCATATCACCCGCCTTGGGGCCGAAGCGAATGGCTGCGCGCTTTGCGAAGCGGCCACCGGGCTGTTGCTGAAAACCGCCCCGGGGCAACCGGCCGATGCTGTGGCGGGGCTGGCCGATGAGATCGAAACCTGGCTCAGGGGGGAGCGTGACAGTACCAGCCTTGACGGGCAGGATGCGTTCACCCCCGTCAAGGCCTTCGGCTCACGCCATGGCTGTGTCAGCCTGCCGTTTCAGGCTGCCGCAAAAGCCCTGACCGCAGCCACCGGCAAAGCGGACTGATCCCTAGGGCACAGGCCGTGATCTAAAGAAAACTTGAAGAGATGACCTGAATTGGCGATAGTAAAAGCCTGTTTTTCTCGCGCCTTTATGTGATGCTGCATTTTGAAACACATAATATCGAACCGGCCCTGGCTGAACTGGCCGAAGCCTTGTCGCGCTATCTCCATGACCGGCTGATCGCCCCGACCATGCGGGCTGAGATCAATGTGACCCTACGGCTTGTCGGCACTGACCTTTCCGCCGAACCCAATGCCGGGATGGGGATACAGCGGCGTGATGTGCTATCCGCCAAACAGCGCGGCAAACTGGTTGCCCCCATGGTGTTCGATATCGTCATCCCCCGCCAGAAAGACGCGCTCGAGACAGTGCTGAAACTCTGCCATGAATGGATCCATATCGCCCAGCTTGCTTCCGGGCGTTATGCGCTGACGGGGCGGATCCCGAAACCCGGCAAACCGGAAAAATTCACCGCCCACTGGATGGGCGTGAGCATTGGCCCGGTCGACGATATCCCCTACGCCTTGCGCCCCTGGGAACAGGAAGCCCATGAATGGCAGCACAAACTGGCGGCAGAATTCGTCGAACGGTTCAGCAAAGAGGATGCCGCCTGATGGAACAGCTGAACGCCATTGCAGCAAAATTCTTCGGCCTGCCCTTTATTGCGGAATTCTTCCAGAGCCATGCCATGCTGCGGATTGCCTCCAAGGATTACGGCACGCCACTGTTTCTGATCCTGGTGGCAACGGTCACCCTCGTTCTGTTGCTGCTTGTCTCCAAGATCAAGCCGAAGAAGGGTCGGCCCAAAGTGATCAAGGAAGACAAGCCTAAAAAGGAACGTGCCCCGCGGCGTGCCCGCAAGGAGAGCAAACCGAAGGCCACCCCGAAAGCGATCATGCGGAAGCTTGAAAAACTGCCCGCATCGACGCTGCCGCTCTACCCTGTTGCCGATAAGAAACGCGAGCAGCCCGAAGACCCTGCACCAGCTGAGGCCCCGGCCCTGATGCCGGAAGCCGCCGCCGCCCCGGCCCTGGACCCGTTCGCCGATCCGCCGCCGCAACCCATGGCTGAAGCTGAAACGATCATGGCCGAGCCAGCCCCTGAGATCGAACTGGAGGCTGATATGGATGCCGCCCTCAATGCCATCACCGCCGATGATTTGCCGGCCTACGACCCGGCCCTTGATGAGCCTGACTCTGCGGCGCCCACCCCGACACCACAGGCAGATGATTTCGGCGGCGGTTTGTCAGCCGATGATTTCGATATCTCGGTACCGTCTTTCGGCAAAGATACCCCCGGCAATGACGCCCCGGCGACGCCAGCAGCATCCGGAGGCGGTGATAACGACGGTCTCTCGGATGAAGCCCGCCGGAAGTTTGAGGAATTGCAGCAGCGCGGCGTCACGCAGTAGCGGTCAGCCGTTGGCGGCTTCCCAGGCCTCGATCGCGGCCTTCAGCTCGCGTTCTTCGGAACAGCCCAGCCAGCAGATATCATCAAGCCGCTGCAAAAGAGCCCGGGCTTCATCCGGCTGGTTGAGCGTCAGGTATAATTCACCCATATATTCGAGCGCACCTTTATGTTTCGGGTCGAGCGCCAGGGCTGTCCGGTAATGCCGCATACTGTCCTCATAGCGGCCCATCTTGCGGGCGGAAAAGCCCAGCAGGTTGTGAATATCGGCGTTGTCGGGCTCGCTGCCGAGGCCATCTTCCAGAATGGTGTAGGCGGCGGCGAAATCATTATCCTTGATCGCCTTATTGGCTTTGCTGACTGTCTTTGAGGCTGCTGAACTGCTGTCATAGCGGCTGCCTCCGTCTGAACTGCCGGCAGCAGGCACAGGTGACGGGGCGATGCTGGCAACGCTCAGCATCAGGGCTGCTGCAACAAGCCGCGGCAGCAGGATGGGATGTTTGGCGGGCATGGGTTCGGGTCCTTTCGTGATCCGTGGGTTACTACCGCCCCTTCCAGACCGGGTCGCGTTTTTCGGCAAAAGCCTTCGCACCTTCGAGATTATCTTCACTGTCATAGAGGATATCGACCGTCGCCAGCTGGCGTTTGGTGATCCGGTTCATGATATCCTGAAACATCTTGTCTTCGGCTTCGCGGACAACTTCTTTGATCGCTGCAAAAACCAGCGGTGGCCCGGCGGCAAGGTCAGCCGCGATGCCGCGGACATGGGCCATCAGATCATCCGCCGGAAGCACCGCGTTGACGAGCCCGTGGTGATGCGCTTCGGCAGCATCCATCCAGCGGCCGGTGAACAGCATTTCCATGGCGACATGATGCGGAATGCGTTTCGGCAGTTTGACCGTTGCTGCATCAGCGAGGGTTCCCGCCTTGATCTCGGGCAGGGCGAAACTGGAATGATCGCTGCAATAGATCATGTCGCAGGAAAGTGCGAGTTCAAAGCCGCCACCCACCGCCATGCCGTTGACAGCCGCGATCACGGGCTTATTCATGCCGCGCAATTCCTGAAGCCCGCCAAAACCGCCAACGCCGTAATCGCCATCGACCGGGTCGCCTTCAGCGGCGGCCTTGAGGTCCCATCCGGCACAGAAAAACTTGTCACCAGCGGTGCTGACAATCGCCACCCGCAGTGCTGGATCATCACGGAATACCCGGAAGACCTCACCCATCATGCGGCTGGTCTTCAGGTCAATCGCATTGGCTTTCGGGCGATCGAGTTCGATTTCGAACACCGCCCCGTCACGCCGGGTTTTGATCACATCAGTCATGGGACCCTCCTCTTCTTCAGATAGCGTTGCGCAACAGTGCGTCAACAGCGACAACACCCCGGCCCTGCGGCCGCACGAGCACGGGATTGATATCAAGTTCGGCGAGGCTGCCCGCATGGCTTATGGCAAAATCCTGCACCGCCATCACGAGATCAACAAGCGCCTCGCGATCACCGGCGGGCTGGCCACGAAACCCCTCAAGCAAGGCCGAAACCTTCAGGCCATCCAGCGTTGACCGGATTACCTGCCGTGAGGCAGGCAGCATCAGCGTCGCCGTATCCTTGAGCATTTCCGTCATCACACCGCCTGCACCGATCACCAGATGCAGGCCGAATTGCGGATCACGGGCAATGCCGACAATGACCTCGGCCACAGCATCGGTGATCATTTCCTCAACCAGCACATCACCGCGCGGCGAGAGCACCTGCCAGGCCCGGCGGATATCCTCCTCGGTGGTGAGGTTGAGCATCACGCCGCCTTCCTCGGTCTTGTGGGCGGCGGCTGTCGTCTTCATGACGGTGACCCGCTCAGCCCCAAAAGCAAGGGCATCATCGAGGCTGGCCATAATCCCCCCCGGCGGTACATTGACCCCGGCGGCAGCCAGCATTGCCTTGGCCTCGGCCTCACCGATCAGCTGAGGCTCGCCGGAAAGCGGGCCCGCCCCCACCGGGGCGTAATCACGCCCACCCACACTCGCCTTATGGGCAACGGCGAGAGCCTCAAGGGCAGCATCAAACCCCTTGAGCGGAACAATATTTTCCGCCATCAGGCGTTTTGCTACATCCTCAGGCATACATTCGGGGAGCGTCGCCAGCACCATGGCCTTGCTTCCTGTGGCATTGCGGGCAGCGCGCCAGGCATCGGTGGCCTTGTCCCAGTCCTCAACCCGGCCGAGCCCTTCCCTTGGGTAATCGATGATCAGCCCGTGGATGGCGATATCGGCAGTCATGGCGGCGGTGAATGTGGCCTCGAGCCGGTCACG
>JBMHCY010000055.1:0-6240 GCA_049889655.1 Puniceispirillales bacterium (SeqCode) | reverse complement strand
GCTGGTGCTGGCCACCGGTGCCCGCGCCCGGCCACTGCCCGGGGTTGAAGGTGAGCCTGCCGGGCTCTATACCCTGCGCGGTCTTGCCGATATTGATGCCATGCGGGATGAATTCAGCGCCGGGCGTCGGTTGCTGGTGATCGGTGGCGGCTATATCGGTCTTGAGGCGGCTTCCATTGCACGCAAACTGGGGCTGGAAGTCACGGTTATCGAAGCCGCCCCGCGCATCCTCGGGCGTGTTGCAAGCCCCGCAACCGCGGATCATATCCGCAACCTGCACCAAAAGCATGGGGCGGTTATCCGCGAAGGGATCGGTGTTGAAAAAATTCTGACCGACGGCGGCCGTGTCACCGGGGCACTGATGGCAGACGGCACCACCGAAGAGGCTGATTTTATCATCGCCGGGATCGGCATTATCGCCAATGACACGCTGGCAGCCGAAGCCGGGCTCGATTGTGATCAGGGGATCGTTGTCGATGCCTGTTGCCGGACGAGTGACCCTGCCATCTATGCGGCCGGTGATTGCACACGGTTCGATTACCGGGGGGAGCCAACCCGGCTTGAAAGTGTCGGCAACGCCATCAATCAGGGTGAAATCGTCGCTGCCAATCTGGCGGGTGAAGAAACCCCGTATCAGCCGAAGCCATGGTTCTGGTCGGATCAGTATGACCTGACCCTGCAGATCGCCGGGTTCAATCGCGGGTATGATGATACGGTCACCCGCCCCGGGGCCAAGGAAGGCAGCGTTTCCATCTGGTATTATGCCGGGGATGAGCTGATTGCTGTTGATGCCATGGGCGACCCGCGGGCGTATATGATCGGCAAGCGGTTGATCGAGGCAGGCAAATCGCTGCCCAGGGAAGTTGCTGCCGATGCGGAAGCCAACCTCAAGGAATGGCTCTGATAACCCTATGAAAAATAGTCCTTTTACCCTCTGGTTTTTGGTTTATAATCGGTAACCTTTCGGGATTGCTTGTTTGCTGTTGTCATGAAGAAGTTTTTGCTTTTATTCAGCGTCTTTATCGGAACATTCGCGATTGCAGAATCTGCTCTTTCCGGTTTTACGACAAGCCGTATCGGGGGCACGAAAGGCCTTGTTGTTACCCCGGTTGCCGATCTTCTGTTGTCTTTGCAGGAGATCATCAATGATCCCAACACACCCCTTTCGAACAGCACGCTTGAAGGCCTGAATCTCGATGTCAGTGTCTTTGGCGGCTTTCCGCTGGACAGTTTCGAGCTGGCCTATATCCAGGCGATGCTTGCCGGCCGAGACCTCGGCTCGTCACAGGCTGGCCTGCAATCAGTCTTTGATGGTTCCCTGACCGACAACGCCAGTGCCTGTCCCGGCGGCAATTGCAGCCAGGCCGCCGCCGATTGGCAGCATGAGCAGATCTCAGAAGACAACAGCTCATCGGATTACGGTGATTGGTCGCTGATCTCTGCCGCCATGCTTGATGATCTGATCGGGATTTCCGGGTACACCGATAGCGTGCTCAGTGCCAGTGGTGCGACGATCAGCACCCTGCAGAACGATCTGCTGTTCCAGTCCATCGCCAATCTTGAAGGCCGGTCTGACCTGCCAAGCACCACCGCAATCAGGAACCGGATCAATTATGCCGGGGGCTTCGTGACGCCCGTGGCCGGGGGTGACAACGCCTCAACCTCTCAATACAGCACGGTGCAATCGGTGGTTGATGCCTATCTTGTCAGCAGTGACAGAGAAAACTTCACGCCTGCGGATTTCTATGCCTGCTACAGCAATACGGAAAGCCAGCGTTCCGGGGGGCCGAACGCCTGCTCGGTGACAGCATCCTACTGGTCATCGCAGCAAACCATCCTCAATGATTTTGCCGCCCTGATCACCCGGCTGGAAGATAACAACACGCTCTCTCAGGCTGATCTGGAAAGTATCGGGCTTGATCTCGCCGCTCTTGGCTCGCCCATTCGGCCCTGGCAGCTTGAAAACCTCAGCAGTATTCTTTCCACCAGCGCGACTGCCATTTCGGACTGGCAGACAACGATCACCAATTTCAACACACCTGCTGCTGCCCGCTGGAAGATCGGCCAGGTCGCCGCTGGCAACAGCGGTCATGAGGACAGCGACATCGATAACGATCTGCTTGATACCGCCATCGGCAGCAGTTTTTCGAGCGCGACAGCCTTTTCGGCAGCGGCAGGGACTTCAGCTTCCGGTTTTGCTGCCGCGACAGTGTTTGATAACCTGACAGCCCCCGATAACAACGCCCCGAATATTCAGTCCAGTCTGCTATCCTATATCGGCTTCACCAATGCCCAATATGCGGGCTGGAACAACAACAGCGACAAAACCAATTTCAGTGTCGCGGATTTCAATGCCTGCTTCGCAAGCAACGATCCGCTGACCGGCGGCAGCAGTACCTGTACGATCACCAATGCCAACTGGACTGATCTCAACACGATCCTGACGGCGGCGACAGACAACGCCACCGCATCCCTGACGCAGGCAGCCCTTGATGACTTGTTCGGGATTTCAGGGTCCAGCTACAGCATCGACCTTTCGGACAGTGTCAACCTCGCCTATGTCCAGGAATGTATTGTCGATCTCGATGGCCCGACCTCGACCTCAATCAGTGCTTGTGTGACCGGGTCAACAGCCCAGGTTGCCGCCAAGTGGAAAATCTACCAGATTGCGCTGGGTACGGACAACGCCACGCATCCGACCACTGATCTGACAGCTGGGCTTTATGATCGGGCCGTCAACCAGACAAGCGGCTTTCTGCAGGATGTTCTGGACGCCAAGCCCAGTTTCAGTCTTACCGATTTACAGGCGGCTCTTTCGAGTTACTTCACCAATAATGGTCTGACAGATCAATCCAGCGATGATGCCTTCAAACTTTTTCCTGTGAGCCGTGTTGGCTTCAGGGAAAGCCTCACTTCCTATAACCAATGGGTTTTGAACAGCGGCTTTTCGGTGGGTGCTGTCAATAATGCATCAGAAGATATCGTCCGTGTCTGGGAAGCCTGCCGACGCTCGCTTGACAACTTGTCTGGCGGAACCGGAACCTGCAACCCGACCTATGCCCAGTGGAGAGACCGTGCCGCCGACCGTGCCGCCAATAACATCATTCAGGTGCGGTCCAATGATTATTTCCATGGTGTCAACAGCGGCCCCCGTGTCTACACCGAAACGCTGATGGGGATCACGATCAACCTGCATGATGTTTCGACCCGGGACAGCACCCAGTGGCAGTGGACCGATCAAAACGGGAACTCGCAAACCGAACGCCATGGCTGGGTGACGGGCAACGGATCCTATGCTTTCTGGTATGGTGGGCTGGCTGAATCGCCGCCCATCGGGGCCCTTCTGACGCGTCAATAGAGAGAGGATGACCTGATCATGATGACCTTCAAGCATTGTTTTACCGCAACCGTTTTTTCCGCGATGGTCATGGCCGCGCCGATGGTACAGGCCGCCGAACTTTCGGCTGTCGACTGCACGGAATTCTCGATCAACCTGACCTTTGATGCGACTGTCACAGGTGGTTCTGCCGATATTACCAGGGTGTCCCTGTCATCAAGCTCATCAGGCCCGTTCACGGCGCTTTCAGCAGACAGTACAGCAAGCCAGGAGCCCAACGGCACGATCAACATTACGTTTAGTGAAGCTGATCGGATCGCTGTCGGCTCTATCGCCGGTGGCCGTAATTGTCATGTGAAAGTGGCTTCCGGTTTTTCCGGTGAAGTCACCCGCGACAGCATCGCCAGCGAATAGGATCAAATCACCCCGGTTTCTCGGAACCGGCTGATGGTATCGGCGGGGTAGCCCAGTTCGGTAAGAATATCATCATTATGCTGACCGAGTTGTGCTGGTTTTGAATGCAGCGAAGGCCCGTCTTCATTACAGCCGAAACCTGCCACGGCTGGGCGAAATACGCCCCCTGGCAGATCATCATCTGTAAATTCGCCACGCACGCAACGTGAGCTGATCTGCTCGCTTTCCAGCGTTTCATCGAGTGATCTGACCCGTGCTGTCGGGACGCCGGCAGCATTGAGCAAGGCTTCCCACTCATCGGCGGTTTTTGTGATCAGTATCTCCTCCAGGATCGCCGCATCCTTTTGACGTCTTTTTGGCAGATCGGCCAAACGCAGGCTCCGGACTTCATCGGCCAGATCATCCCGCCCCAAGGCACGCCACATATTTTCATTCTGGCGTGGCGTGAAGGTGCCGATCATGACCCTGGTATCAGCAGCTTCATAACACCCATAGGCACCGACATAATTCTTGCCTGTTGCCGCACGGGCAGGGGGCAGGCCTGTCCGGCTGTGGTTAAGCACCGCCGAAGACATCAGGGTCAGGGCGCAATCGAGCATGGCCACATCGATATGCTGGCCTTCGCCACAGCGTTCACGCCGCAAAAGTGCTGAGGCAATCGCGAAGGCTGCCTGTGCCCCGGTGCCGTAATCCAGCACTGGCGGGCCGACCATGACAGCTTGATCATCAGCCGGTCCTGTAGCCTCCATCATGCCGCTATAGGCCTGGATGATATTGTCAAAGGCGCCGTCTTCGGCTTTCGGTCCGGTATGCCCGAACCCGGTGATGGAACAATAGATGATCCTGGGGTTGAGCGTCTTCATGGTATCGTAACTGAACCCCAGTTTGGCCAGTGTCCCGCATTTGAAATTTTCCACGACCACATCGGCTGTTTCAACCAACTGGCTGAAAATCTTTTTACCGTCGTCGGTTTTGAGGTTGAGTGTGATGGCCCGCTTGTTGCTTCCCTGCGAGAGAAAATGCGTCCCCATCATGGCTTGGTTGAGTTCATCCACCGGGCCGACTTCGCGGCTCATATCCATCGTGTCCCGGCTTTCGATCTTGATAACATCAGCGCCGAGAACCGCCAGTTGATAGGTCGCAAAAGGCCCGGCCAGAACATGGGTCAGATCAAGAACCCTGATGCCTTCAAATGCTTGCATGAAAACCCCCTCATCCATATGAACATCACGAAAGAGTTGCACAAACGGCCGAATTTGCAATCCCTAAAACGCTATCTTGCGGTGGGGTGTTCCCGCTTATTTCTGGCGGGGTGAATCAATCAGGTGACTACGGGTTACCGACAAAACACAACGCCGGAGGGTTTGATTTTCAGCCGCTTCAGGTTGGCCCAGGCTATCAAGGCCATCCATGGTGGAAACTGTGATGCCATGGCCTTGCCGCGCCATGCTGCGGGCCACCGCTGCGCCTGTTGTTCCTGTCCCGATCAATCCGACGGTAATGGTTGCCTTGTCTGCCTGGCGTGTTTGACGCCTCCCAGTTTCCTGGAAGACGTGCGGTTAAATAGCACTCCCCCTTAACCCTTTACCAGTCGCTGCTGCAAATGGAATCGTAGGCATGACGCCTGGTGATTTTTCCATCAAATTCAAAGATATCCAGCATCGCATCATACCCTTCATGGGTTATTAGCATTTCTTCCGGCCAGCATCCCATCTGCTGATAAGCATGGATGCACTCTGTCAAAACAGTGTCGTCAATTTGATTAAACAGGGGCTTTTGGGCTGCTGCAATTTCTGCTGCTGGTGTTGTTGCGATGTATTGGCGTGTCCGGCCATAGGCACGGCAAAACGCCTTGCCTTCATCAGTGGCCAGCCATTCCGGCATAGCGGCGAGGCTGGAGAACGCACAATCCCCTACGACCGGGCCAAGTGCCGCCACGACATGGCCTACACCGTCTGCCTCAAGTTGCTGCGGAGCCGGTCCCTGCTGGTGAATATACTGCCCCTGACCTTGACGAAAGGCAGCATCCATTTCTTTGGCATTGCCAGCATCAATGATATTGATTTTTGAGAGATCAATACCTGCCTTGTGACACGCATATTTGAACATGGTCATCGGTTGGCCGCCGTGATGAACCAGCACATCAGCACCCTCCAGCGATGACCAGTGAAAGGACTCTTCAGCTTTTCTCCCGGTCATAAAAAACCCGTCCATATTGTTGATGAGCGCAAAATGCCGTGCTTTTGGCTGAAGGCCTTTTTCCAGCGATGAGAAGCCCTGGCTTATTGTTGATTGCACAACCTGTGCGGTCCCATCCTCCAGTGCTTCCAACGCTGATACACCAGGCTTGGCAACGCTCCAGTCACAGTCGAGGCCTTCTTCTGCCAAAAACCCGCCGGTCATGGTGGAGATCAGCGGCGAATAAAACGCGGAAAAGAGTGTGAATTGAATATGAATTTTTGCCATCTGATACCCTCACGACAATGTTC
>JBMHCY010000054.1:0-3583 GCA_049889655.1 Puniceispirillales bacterium (SeqCode) | reverse complement strand
GTCAGCACGGGCTTTTCCGCCATGGCCTTATCCATACCGCAGGGCCTCCGCCGGGGCTATTCTTGAGGCCCGCCAGGCCGGATAAATGCTGGCCAGGAAAGACAGCCCCATGGCCATGATGATGATCATCAACACCTCCAGCGGATCAACCCTGGCCGGCAGGGTTGACAGGAAATAGATCTCGGCAGCAAACAGCTCTGTGCCAGTGAGGCCTTCAAGCACCCCCTTGATCGTCTCAATATTCCAGCAAAACCCGAGCCCCAGCACAGTGCCGGCTGTCGTTCCGACAATACCGATGCTGGCCCCGGTCATGAAGAAGACTCGCATCACCGACCCGCCGGTCGCCCCCATGGCGCGCAGGACGGCGATATCGTTGTTCTTGCTGCGGACAAGCATGATCATCGACGAGATGATATTGAAGGCGGCCACCAGAATGATCAGCGTCAGGATCAGGAACATGACATTGCGTTCCACCGCCAGCGCATTGAGGAAGGAGCGGTTGCGGTCCCGCCAGTCATTGACCTGCATCCCTGCGGTGATGCTCTGGCGGATATTGACCCCGACCGTATCGGTCAGCCCCAGATCAGCGGTGTAGATTTCAAGCCCTGTGACCCGGTCAGTCTGGCCGAAGAATTCCTGCGCGTCTTCGAGCGGCATGAAGATGAACGCCTTGTCGTATTCAAACATCCCGACATCAAAGACTCCGGCTATCCGGAAGGTCCGGCGTTGCGGCAGCGTCCCGAAAGGGGTTGTTCGGCCGCGTGCACCGACAAGGGTCAGGCTGTCGCCGGCGGAAACCCCGAGGGAACGCGCCAGACGATGCCCCATCAGCACCTGCTGGCCTTGTTTGAACTGGCCCAATGCCTTGTCATCAAGAGCATCCCAGAGCGGTTTGCGTGCCGCCAGATCGCTCCAGCGGACACCGCGGACAACAGCCCCGCTTGTCAGCCCCTTGGAGGCGGCCATGACCTGGCCTTCGACCTGTGGTGTCACTGCCAAAACCCCGGGAATGCCAGCAATCCGCACCGATAGCGGATCATAATCAGCGATCCCGCGACCATCGGTGGAATAGACCGCCAGATGCCCGTTGAGCCCGAGAATCCGCCCCACCAGTTCTGCCCGGAAACCGTTCATCACCGACATGACGATGATCAGTGTGGCCACCCCGAGGGCAATACCGAGCAGCGAGAACCAGGCGATCACGGAAATGAACCCCTCAGAGCGACGCGAGCGCATATAGCGCATCGCCAGCATTCGTTCGACAGGGGTGAAAATCGCCATCAGTGCCGTCACTTTCCGAGCAGAAGGGTGAGCGCGTCTTCCGGGTTGAGCTGTTCCGTTCGGCCTGATTTACGCTCTTTCCATTCAACCTTGCCTTCGGCAGCAATCCGCGGGCCGATGATCACCTGATACGGCGTGCCGATCAGGTCCATCCCCGCCAGTTTTGCCCCGGGGCGTTCCGGCGTATCGTCGAGCAGCACATCGCGACCGGCATCGGTGAGTTTGCGGTACATATCCTCGGCCATGGCATCGCAGGTCGCATCACCGGGCTTGAGGTTGACCACCGCCACATCAAACGGTGCGACTGCCTCCGGCCAGATGATCCCATTATCATCGTGGCAGGCTTCAATGATCCCGCCGACAAGACGCGAGACACCGATCCCGTATGACCCCATATGGACATCGACACTGGCCCCGGTTTCATCAGCAACACTGCCTCCCATCGGCGCCGAGTATTTGGAGCCGAAATAGAAAATATGACCGACCTCGATCCCGCGGGTGGTGATCAGGTCTTCCGGGGCGACACCGCAGGAGGCGGCATCGTGCTTTTCATCGGTCACCGCATAGAGATTGGTGAAACGATCGACAATCGGCTGCAGATCACTGTCGTAATCCACCTCACCGGCATCAAGACTGCGGCCGATCCAATCCTTGTGGCAGAAAACCTCGCTTTCGCCGGTTTCAGCAAGGATGACGAATTCGTGGCTCATATCGCCGCCGATCGGCCCGGTATCAGCTTCCATGGGAATGGCGGTGAGGCCAAGCCGCTGGAAGGTCAGCAGGTAGGAAACGAACATCTTGTTATATTCGGCGCGGGCGGCATCTGCCGTCAGCGCAAAGGAATAGGCATCCTTCATCAGGAATTCACGACCCCGCATGATGCCAAACCGGGGGCGAACTTCATCCCGGAATTTCCACTGGATATGATAGAGGTTGAGCGGCAGAGCCCGGTAACTTTTGACATGGGTCCGGAAGATATCGGTTACCTGTTCTTCGTTGGTCGGTCCATAAAGCATATCGCGGTCATGGCGGTCCTTGATCCGCAGCATCTCGAGCCCGTAATCTTCATAACGGCCGGATTCCTGCCAGAGTTCAGCAGGCTGGATGGTCGGCATCAGGATTTCATTGGCTCCGGCCCGGTTCTGCTCTTCGCGGACGATCTGTTCGATCTTGCGCATCACCTTGAGCCCCAGCGGCAGCCAGGAATAGATCCCGGCACTGGATTGCTGGATCATGCCGGCGCGCAGCATCAGACGGTGCGAGACAATCTGGGCTTCCTTGGGCGTCTCTTTCAGGAGGGGGAGAAAATATCGGCTCAAACGCATTGTGGTTTCCTATGGTTTCATCAAGGCCTCGGCTTCGGGACAAACAAGCCGGGGGGCATCTTCGGGGGTGATCATAGCGTCAACCATGGCCGTGGTCACGCCTGTTAAGTCATCCGGCTGCCAGGCCGGGCTGTTATCCTTGTCAATCAGCAGTGCCCTCACCCCTTCGATGAAATCAGGGTGGCGGATCATGCGATAGGCGATACGGAAATCCTGATGCAGGGCAGCGACCTTGTCTGGCGGGGACAGCTGCTCATCAGTCATGATCCGATGAGAAAGGTGGATCGAGAGCGGGCAGCGCGTATCAAGAGCATGGCGCAGGTTTTCCGCCATCGGATGATCATCACCCTCAAGCCCGCGGCGGATCAAAACCGCATCAGCCCCGGCAAAACGGGCATCAACCCATTCCCGGGCATTCAACAATGGCGTCTCAAGACCACTGACAGCCATGGCATCAATCGCAGTCTGCGCCGCTTCGCTATGATCGGCGGCAACAATCGCCGCCGCAGCAGCAGCGGCATCATCGTGATTGATACAGCACGGGGCGATGCCGGAGCCGAGCATATCCCCGGCCCCAATGCGCCAGCCGGTCATGGCCATCATCACCCCGAGCCTGCCCGGGGCACGGCGCAGGAACCGCGCCGCCCCGACATCCGGGAAAAGCCCGATCGCCGTTTCCGGCATGGCAAAATCCATTGCCGTGGTGATCACGGGATTGCTGGCATTGAGCAGCACACCAGCCCCGCCACCCATGGTCAGCCCGTCGGCGATCACAAAAACAGGCTTGGGGTAGACGGCGATCATCAGATCGAGGCCGTATTCTGTCTGGAAATAGTGATCCCCGTTGCGAATATCAGCCTTGATCTGGGGGGCGATCGACCGCACATCACCACCGGCACAGAAAGCCCGGCCGGGGGTTGCCGTGATCAGCACGCGATCGATTGCAGAGTCACCCGCCCAGCCGCTGAGAGCATCCT
>JBMHCY010000053.1:0-4224 GCA_049889655.1 Puniceispirillales bacterium (SeqCode) | reverse complement strand
ATGGCGATCGCCGCCGCATCGGAAGCATCGGCCTCACGCAGCAATTCATAGAGCCGGGCTGCAGCTTCAACCAGATCACCCCCGGGGCTGAGGTTGAAGACACAGTGTGCAGCTGGAGTCGGGGAGTTGCCAAAGCCGATCCAGGCTGTGTCGGGGCCGGCCTCACTGGCATTGAGAATAAGCGGCTTGCTCGGGGCGTAATGGCTTTTCATCTGGCCGGGGCTGATGATCGCTTCGCCCGGGGCTTCGGCCGCCTTGCCGGTGGCTTTCCTGATCATCGCTGCGGTGATGCTGCCCGGTCTCAGGACGATCGGGGTCTCCCCCCTTGCATCGATGACAGTGGATTCAAGCCCGCCACTGGCCGGGCCTGTATCAAGGATCAGGGCAAGATACGGATAGCCGCCCAGATCGGCGGTAACATGATCGGCGCGGGTCGGGCTGATATGGCCTGAACGGTTTGCCGAGGGGGCCGCCACGGGAACCACCGCCGCCTTGAGAAATGACCGTGCCGCGGGATTGGCCGGAACGCGCAGGGCGATGCTTTCAAGATCGGCAAGAGCAAGCGGGCTGACGGGGCAGCCGTCATGCCGCTCAAGAACCAGTGTCAGGGGCCCGGGCCAGAAGGCTGCGGCAAGGGTTTCGGCAAGCGGTGTCATCCGCCCCAGCCCAAATGCGGCCTCGGGGCTGTCGACATGGCTGATCAGCGGGTTGAACTGCGGCCTGTTCTTGGCATCGAAGATACGCGCCACGGCTTTATCATTGGTGGCGTCACCGCCGAGCCCGTAGACAGTCTCCGTCCCGAAGGCCACCAGCTGGCCATGCCTGATGGCTACGGCAGCCCGAGCGATGGTCTCCGGCGTGGCCGCTTGGCTCTCAGCCATCACCACCCTCATGCGGCGGGATCCATGATGCTGGCAAAGCCCCATCAACCCGGGCCATGGCAGCAAAATATCCGTTCAGCCGCCCCGGCTTGCCATAGCCGAAGCGCTGACCATCCGCCCCGAGAACCCGGCCGCCTGCAGCCTCGACAATCGCCTGTCCGGCGGCGGTATCCCATTCCATGGTCGGGCCGATGCGGGGATAGAGATCAGCCTTACCCTCGGCGATGGTGCAGAACTTGAGCGATGAACCCACAGCAATCGAATTACGGACATTGAGCTTGTCGATCCAGGCTTCAAGTGCCGGGCCGCGATGTGCCTTTGTCGCGACAACAGCCGGGTTTTCAAGATCGGCGGTGATGACGCTGATCGGTTCTTTCGGGCTGAAATCGTCAAGACTTGCCGCGGCTGAGGGGGTGGCGATCGCGCGCCGCCAGGCGGTGTCCCCGTGGCCGGCCCAGAGAAGACCCAATGCCGGGGCATAGATCACCCCCAGAACCGGCGCCCGGTCAACGATCAAGGCGATATTGACAGTGAAATCCTTGCCGCCATTGATAAACCCCTTGGTGCCGTCAAGCGGATCGACGCACCAGTATGCCGGCGGTTCGCTGTCGGTGCTGGCGGTGTAGGTTTCCTCGGTGATCGCCGGAATGCCTGGGGCGATCTCTTCAAGTCCCTTGATGATGATCCGGTCAGCGGCGAGGTCAGCCTCTGTCACGGGGCTGCCATCAGCCTTATCGGTGCGGGCGACGCCATTTTCGCGAACACGCAGGATGGCGTTTCCGGCGGTGATGGTCAGGCTTTCGATGGCGGTGATGATGCTGTTGGGGTCAAGCATGGGAATATCCTTCACGTTTGCCGCCAAGATGGCATAATCGGGAATCATATGCCAGTCATTCAACACCAGCCCGAAAGATCATCCCTGCCATGTGCGGTCGATTTGCCAATATTGAAACAGAACAGACGCTGAAAGCGACCTTTAAGGTCAGCCTGCCGCCCGGTCAGCACGGTCATAACCGGATGCCGCGCTACAATATCTCTCCGGGGGTTGAGATCGAAACCGTGATCAATGCCGAGAACAGCCGCCATATCACCAAGATGCATTGGGGGTTCAGCCTTGGCCAGATGCCCAAGCCGGTGATCAATGCCCGTGGCGAGACAATCTTTGAAAAGCCGAGTTTCGTTGCGCTGGCCAGAGGGGCGCGGTGTCTTGTCATGGCCACAGGGTGGTATGAATGGAAGGCCCCGCGCCAACCCTATTTCATCCGCCATGCCGACCACACCCCGATGGCCATGGCCGGGCTCTACCAAAAGACTGAAAAAGGCTTTGCCACTGTTGTCGTGACCCGGCAGGCAGCTGGCAGGCTCGGGGATATCCATCACCGGGCCCCGCTGATACTGGATGACGCGTTGATGGAGGCCTGGCTCGACCCTGAAAGCCGGGAGGCTGATTTGAAGGGGATCATCACACCGACCGAAGGGGAGGGGCTTGAATGGGTTCCTGTCAGTGCCGAAGTCGGCCAGGTGCGGGCGGATCATGCCGGGCTGATTGTCGCCGATGAAACCCACGGCAAGCCGCCATCGCCCCAGTTGGACCTCTTCTAGATATCGGTGACTGTCGCGGCGTGGCGGTGGGCGGCATAGATATGCCAGAGCATCAGCGCGCCGGCCCCGCGAAACGGTTTCCAGTCATCGCCCATCGCGGCCATCTGCTTGCCGTCCGGGCGGTCATTGAGGCGTTTCAGGATTTTCATCCCTTCCTGCAGGGCAAGGTCATTATACGGCCAGGCATCCATATCGAGCAGCACGAAAAGCCGGTAATTATCGGCTGTCCATTCACCGATGCCTCTCAGTGCTACAAGCGTCCGGCTCGCCTCTTCCCCGGGCATGGCCCGCAGGGCTTCGAGATCGAGGCTTCCTGCTTCGATCGCTTCGGCCAGACCTTTGATATATTCCGCCTTGCGTGCTGAAAGCCCGGCCTGCATCAGTGTTTCCAGGGCGGCGGTCGCGGCAAGGTGGCTTTGATCAAACCCCTCATCACATAATCTGGCCCAGACCGATGCTGCGGCTTTTGTCGAAATCTGCTGGCCGATGATGATCCGGGCGAGGGTGCCGAAACCATGCGGCAGTGTCCGGTCGGGGGGTGGCCCCAGCGATGCCAGCGCAGCAGCGATATCAGGGTCAAGGGCGGCCAGGCCGTGGAGCGCCCCGTTCGTGCCCATCAGGGCGTCCTGCATCGTGGTTGTCGCATGATCCATCGCTTTGGTCTTTCTTGTCATTCCCCGGACCATCGTGCAGTATCATGGCATGGCGGAAAAGCAAAAACATCATGGCGGGGTCGTCTGGGATCTTCCAGTGAGGCTGTTTCACTGGCTGCTGGCGGTCTCGGTGATTGTCTCCATCGCCTCGGTGAAGAACGAAAATATGTTCATCCACGAAAAATCGGGGCTGACGATCATTGGGCTCCTGGTGTTCCGGATCATCTGGGGGATGGCCGGCTCTCCCCATGCCAGATTTGCCCGTTTTCTCGTCTCGCCACAGGCTGTGCTGGGCTATATAAGGCAGAGGCTTGACGGCGACAGACGCTATCACCCGGGCCATGCCCCGACAGGTGGCTATGCCACCATGGTGATCCTGCTGGTGTTGCTGGTCATGGCAGGCCTCGGGCTGATGGCCAATGACGATGTGCTTTATGAAGGGCCGCTGGCGCTCTGGGCGGGGGATTTCTCAGCCACCGCCAGCCGCTGGCATCACCTCATCGAAAAGCTGGTCTTTGCGATCATCGTGCTGCATCTGGCCGCCATTGGGTTCTACCGTCTGGTGCTGGACCAGAAACTGATCCCGCCCATGATCACCGGCGGCCATGACCCTGCCGTGGCGAAAACCGGCTTGCCGAAACAACTGGCCGGTTTGCTGCTTCTGGCTGGCTGCGTGGTGATCGCCCAGGTGCTCGGCTACGATGCAAACCGGTTCTATTGATCAGTTTTTGTAACTGGAATGGCAGGCCTTGCAGGTGCCGCTGAGTGTTTTCAGCCCGTCCATGATCTGGTCCTGCTGCCCGGCCTCAGCGAGGCTGGCAAGCGCAAGGGCGGCGTTTTCGGCATCCTTGGCCTTGAGCGTGAAATCGTCAAAATCAAACCAGATTTCAGCACGGGCGTTGGTATCACCCGTATCGGAGCCTTCAGGGAAATAATCGGTCATGCGGGCGGACCAATCGGCAACACTGCGCGCCGAGGCGGCAATCGTTTCCATATCACCGCTGGACATCGCCGCCTGAATGGCTTTGAGGGCTTTGACATTCCCCTTGAACCCGGCTTTCCGGTCAGAGATGACATCAGCAGCGGCA
>JBMHCY010000052.1:0-8600 GCA_049889655.1 Puniceispirillales bacterium (SeqCode) | reverse complement strand
GTCACCACCCAGCGGCGCAATTCAAAGGGCTGTTCGGAAAATTCAAGCACCAGCCGTCCGGCGGCTTCGCCATCGGGCTGATCAATGGTGATGGTGGTGATCCCGTCACGGCTTTCGCCTGTCGTGATAAAATTCTTGCCGCGCAGATTGACCGGATCATCGAGGATCGCCGACAGCGGCGTTTCGCTGACCGGGTAACTTGTCACTTCGCGGCGTTGTTCATCATCAACATGAAGCCACAGCCGGGTGGTGATCAGGTTGAGCCCGATCGGATCATCATAGTCGAAACGGCTGCGATATGGCCGTTTGTAATAGAACGTCCCCTCAGCGTAACTGCCATCCGAGGCCACCTGAACAAACCGTGCCTCAAGCGTGGTTTGGCGGTTGAACCAGCCTTCGGCATCATCGAGGGGTGCGGCTGTCACCAGCCCGGGGCCCAGCAGCAGCATGGCAAAGAGGCAGAGCCACCGCCACAGCCGCCAATAAGGTGATGGCATCTTCTGATCAATCGGCGGCATCAATCAGCACCTCACGCTTGCCGGCATGGTTGGCTGGGCTGACGACGCCATTGCGTTCCATATCCTCGATGATGGTCGCCGCCCGATTATAGCCAATCCGCAGGTGACGCTGGATGAACGAGGTCGAGGCCTTCTGTTCGCGGATCACCAGTTGCACCGCCTGATCATAGAGGCTGGCCTCACCGTTATCACCGCCACCGGGGATGCTGCCCAGGGATGCGGCATCCTCAGCCTGATCGGTGGTGACGGTATCATCATAGACAGGCTCGCCCTGTTGGCGGAGGAAACTGGCCACCGCCTCAACCTCACCATCATGGACAAATGGCGCGTGCACACGGATGATGCGGCCGCCGCCTTCCATGAACAGCATATCCCCCTTGCCAAGCAATTGTTCGGCCCCCTGTTCGCCAAGGATCGTCCGGCTGTCGATCTTGGACGTCACCTGATACGAGATGCGGGTGGGGAAATTGGCCTTGATGGTCCCGGTGATGACATCGACCGAAGGCCGCTGCGTCGCCATGACAACATGGATCCCTGCCGCCCGGGCCATCTGCGCGAGCCGCTGGACGGCCGCTTCGATATCCTTGCCCGCGACCAGCATCAGGTCAGCGACTTCATCGATGACGACAACGATATACGGCAGGGGGTTGAGATCGAGCTGCTGTTCTTCATGGACAGGTTTGCCGGTTTCGGCATCGAAGCCTGTCTGGACCCGGCGGGTCAGCTGCTCGCCCTTGCGGCGGGCTTCCTCGAGCCGTTTGTTGTAGCCGTCGATATTGCGGACACCGAGTTTCGACATATTGTGGTACCGCGTTTCCATCTCGCGGACAGTCCATTTGAGCGCTGTCACCGCCTTGCCCGGGTCAGTGACAACCGGGGTGAGCAGATGCGGAATACCATCATAGACAGACAATTCGAGCATTTTCGGATCGATCATGATCATCCGGCAGGTTTCCGGCGTATGGGTATAGAGCAGCGACAGGATCATGCCGTTGATCCCCACCGACTTCCCTGATCCGGTGGTCCCGGCAACGAGCAGATGGGGCATCCGGACCATATCGGTGATCACCGGATGACCGGCAATATCCATGCCGAGGGCAATCGGCAGCGAGCCCTGCTGTTCAGCCCATTGGTCGCCATCAAATATATCGCGCAGCAGCACCATCTGGCGGTCACGGTTCGGCAGTTCGATGCCGATCACATTCTGCCCGGGCACCACCGCCACCCGCACCGACAGTGCTGACATCGACCGGGCGATATCATCGGCGAGGCCGATCACCCGCTGGGTTTTTGTACCCGGGGCGGGCACCAGTTCATAGCGGGTGACAACAGGCCCGAACCGGGCTTTCTGGATCTCACCGCGAACACCGAATTCCGCCAGCGTCGCTTCGAGCATACGGGAATTGGCATCGAGGGTGGCGGCATCGGGTTCCTTCAGTGCCTTGCCCGGCGGGGAGAGCAGCTCGGCCGGCGGCAGCCGGTAGCCACCCTGGGTTTCCAGATCGAGACTGCGCTGCTTGGTGACAGTGGCCGATTTCCGTCTTTTCGGGCTGGTCGTCTTGAGGTTGTCCTCTTCGGATTTGGCACTGGTGATGATCACCGGCTCACGCCGGGGCCCCGGGGCTTTGCGTTTGCGGGCGGCAGGAGGCGGCCGCTTGGCTTCTCTTTTCATCCAGCCGGAGGCCGTGGCAATCGGCTTTTTCAAGAGCGGTGCAAGCCCCTTCAGATGACCCAGCAGCCACGGCAGCAGGCTGACCTCACCCCGACCGATCGCCGCAGCAAAAGCATAGAAACCCAGCCCCGCCAGCGCCAGAACGATGATCAGCACATGACCGTAGACAGCCGCCTCCAGCGGTGACGGCAGCGGCGTTGCCATGATCGCGGGGGCGAGAATGGCTGTTTTCAGCACAGCCCCCGATGCCCCGCCATAGGTTTCGCCGAAAATGGTGGTCATGGCGAAGGGCAGCAGCAGCATCGCCGGGATAAGCGCGCCGATGCGCCAGGCCTTGTTCTGCGGCAGACGATGACGGAACGCCCTTATCCCCCAGACCAGCGGCACCAGCCCCAGCATGACCGCCGCTGTCTTGCCGAAAAGATTGATCAGCCGGGTGGCGATTTCCGCCCCCACCGGCCCGAGCAGGTTGGATACCCCGCCGCCATCCATGCTGGTCACCGTATGCGAGGACGGGTCGGCCGGATCATGGCTGATCAAGAGCACGAGCATCCCTGTCCCGGCGACAATCAGCACAAGACCGATACATTCATCCAGGCGACGGCGCAGGAATCCCTTGAAACCGTCAGAAAAGAAGGGCGTTGCCTCTCCCGGTTCTGCCATGGCAGGCGGTCCTCTCAGCTGATATCATCACGGCACGGCTGCGCGTGTGCACACCGGCAATATATAGTCGCTTTTTGTTATACCATACAAGATGTCGTGTTTCACCCGGGGATATCAGGTCAAATGCCCGCAAGACAGCAGAAATTGACCGCTGATGGATTGCGCCTGGGGGAAAAGAGGCCTAATTCTTGAATATGGAAAGAAACAGGGCCATTTTTCTGGATCGAGACGGCGTCATCAATATTGATCACGGCTACACCCACCGGATTGCCGATTTTGCGCTTGTCGACGGGGCGGCGGCGGCGATCCGCCGGGCCAATGCCGCCGGCTATCTGGTGCTGGTTGTCACCAATCAGGGGGGGATCGGCCTCGGTTACTACGGCCATGAGGATGTCCGGCTGTTTCATCAGCATATGCAGGCTGAACTGGCCCGCGAGCAGGCGCTGATCACCGATTTCGCCTATTGCCCCCATCACCCGCAATCACCGGACCCGGCACAACAGGGCTGTTCCTGCCGCAAGCCCTCACCCGGGATGCTGCTCAGCCTGGCTGAGAAACATGATGTTGATCTGGCAGCAAGCGCCATGATCGGCGACCGTGATACCGATGTTGAGGCAGGGCGCGCAGCAGGGGCGCGGGGCTTCCTTTTTGACGGCGGCAACCTTGATCCACTGATGGTACGCGTGCTCGCCGAACTCGATATGCGGGAGACGATCACATGACGGCATCTGCCCCGCCTCCTCTTACGGATATCATCATTGTCGGTGGCGGCCTGGCCGGACTTGTGACCGCGCTGATGCTTGCCCATCGCGGCCATCGGTCAACCATCATTGATGCCGGCACGCCCCCTGCCGATGCCGAGGCGATCCGGACGACAACGCTCAATCCGGCTGCCCGTGACGGGCTTGAGGCCATCGGTGTGCTCGGCCGCCTGGCAGTGACACCAACCCCGATCTACACCATCGAAGTCAGCGACCAGCGGCTTAAGCCACGCCGCGGCTTTGCGGTGGAGGACCGGCTGCTCGGCTGGGATGCGGCGGATCTTGAGACACCGCTGGCACATACGGCGCGCAACCGTGATTTGGTTGAGGCGGCACTGGCCTGCGTTGCCGAAAACCCGCTCATCACCCATGCTATCGGCCTGACCATCAGCGGCTTCGATCCGCGCCATCCTGATCTCGGGGCAGCGGCGGCAAGGCTGACTGACAGCACCGGTGAGGATCATGCCTGCCGCCTTGTCGTGGCCTGCGATGGCGGGTCAAGCCGCCTGCGTAGCATGGCGGGCATCCGGACGATCCGCAGAAAGCCCGGCCAGACTGCGATTGTCGCCGATATCCGGCTTAACCGGCCACATCAACACAAGGCCTGGCAGCGGTTTCTCGAAGGCGGGCCGCTGGCACTGATGCCGCTCGATGATCCGATGCTGGCCTCGCTCGTCTGGTCGATGCCCGATGAAGAGGCGCAGCGGCTGATGGATATCGGTGATGATCGTTTTGATGCCGCCCTAAACGATGCTGCGATCAGCCCTTTCGGTGATCTTGCCGTCGCCAGTGAGCGCCATGCCTGGCCGCTCACCCTCAATCACGCGATCCGGCCTCTGGCGGAACGGCTTGTGCTTGTCGGTGACGCGGCCCATGCCATCCATCCTCTCGCCGGGCAGGGGTTCAATCTGGCCATGGGGGATATCAAGGCCCTTGCCGACAGCCTTGACTGGGCCCGTGACCACGGCAGTGATCCGGGCTCGGCCAGTGTGCTGTCACGCTATGGTCGGGGGCGTTTTGCCGAGGTTGCCGCCATGACCATGGCCACTGACGGGCTTAATCTGCTTTTCGGCAAAGCCCCGCCGTCGCTGCGGGCCGCAGCAGCGATGACAATGTCGGTGCTCGACCGGTCGCCGCTGAAACAGGTGGCGATGAAGTTTGCCGAAGGCCGGTTCAGCCGTCGCGGCTGAGCCCCTGGTCAGCAAGCCTGGCAAGATAATCATCCATCAGACGGGTTTTCTCGCGGCCATAACGGTGGAGAATTTCCCAGGTAAAAAGCCCGGTATCATGGCCATCACTGAAGATGATCCTGACCGCGTAATTGCCGACAGGCTCGATGCCGGTGATGGTGACATGGCGCTTGCCGCCGGGGGTGACTTTCTGATCGGCAGCGTGGCCCTGAATTTCGGCAGATGGTGATTCAACCCGCAGCAGCTCCGCTTCGAGCATGAACACAGCCCCGTCATCAAAACTGACAGTCAGGATGGTTTTTTCGGGATTGAGGCTGAGATCAAGGGGCCAGGCGATCGCTTCAGCCATCATGGGGGTCCAGGGTGCGGGCTTCGGCGATGATCAGGATCGGCACACCGTTGCGGATCGGATACGCAAGGCCGGACTGGCGGCAGACCAGTTCCTGACGCTGGCGGTCATAATCAAGGGTGCCCTGGCTTTGCGGGCAGACCAGCATTTCCAGCAAGGCCCGATCAAGGGTTCCGGTCTCGGTATCAGTGGCGGACATGGCTTTCATCCCCTGGACGCTTGTCATGGGTCGAATTTTCCATCTCCAGGAGTGTCGCCAGAATATCGCAGCGGTCGGGCGTATTCGGGGCTTCGAGCAGGGCCTGCTTATCCTCGGGTTCAAGGGGGCAGATCATTGCCAGCGTTGTCACCAGTTTTTCGCCCCCGCATTCGCGGATGGCATCCCAGTCAGCGGTGAAACCCTTGATATCAAAAAAGGTCTTGAGTGCCGTGAGCAGCCTGTCACGGTTGATCTCCGGTGTCTTCACATCCAAATCGGCAATAAACTCGTTGTAATCGACAGCAATCCGGCGATAGCCATCCTGCATCTCGGCTTCATCCTTCATGCGGAAGCGGATCAGGCCGTCAAGGGAGATCAGGAACCGGCCATCGGAGGTTTCCTCGAAACTGGAAATCCGGCCAAGGCAGCCCACCGAATAGAGGATCGGGTTCATTTCATCCTGGGATGCCCCGGGATTGGACTGAATCATCCCGAACACACGGTGTTCTGACTGCAGCACATCACGGACAAGGTTGAGATAGCGCGGCTCAAAAATATTGAGCGGCAGCCGTCCCCCAGGCAGCATTAATGCCCCGTTCAACGGGAAAACAGGAATTACCTTCGGGAGTTCCTGAATATTTGGTTCGAGGGCATTGCGCTTCATGGGTTTTACCGTCCTTTCCTTCTTGCGCTTATGAAAACAACATGGATGAAAGTTTGCGCCGACCCGCCGCCACTTCAGGGGCTGTGGGGCCAAGCGCGGCGAAAATTTCGAGCAGTTTGATCCGGGCCGCATCATCATTCCAGCCGCGATCCAGTTTCATCGATTCGAGCAGGCTGTCGATGGCCGCCTCGCCATTGCCGCTGCCGAACTGGGCCAGCGCCAGATCATAAAGCGTTGCCGGATCACCGGGAGTCGCCGCAGACTGAGCTTCGAGATCGGCAAGTTTGTCGGCAGAAGCACGCGCCTCTTCGGCAACATCAAGCGCCGCCAGTGCCGCCTTGACAGCATCGGCTTCCTGCATCTCATCGGTGAGGGCTGCTGCCATGTCACGCGCCCCCTGATGATCACCAAGCCCGGTCAGGCAACGGATCAGCCCGGCCATGGCCGCTGCTTCATCGGGTTTCGCTGCAAGCGCTTCCTGAAAGAGCATGGCAGCCTTTTCAAACTCGCGCGCACCGATCGCTGTTTCCGCCTCAGCCAGAATATCATCAACCGACGGTGCATCACCGGCAGCATCGACAAGCCGCTGGACAAAAGCCTCAACCGCCGAGCCGGGCTGGGCACCGGCAAAACCATCAACAGGCTGGCCACCGACAAAAGCATAGACTGTCGGCACGGACTGGACGCGCAACTGCGCGGCGACAGCCTGATTTTCATCAATATTGACCTTAGCCAGTTTAACCTTGCCCCCGGCACGGGTGACAGCGTCTTCGAGAAGCGGCATCAACTGCTTGCAGGGGCCGCACCAGGGTGCCCAGAAATCGACAATCACCGGCTGCTGATGCGACGCCTCGATGACTTCCTGCATGAAGTCAGCCGATGACACATCCACAATCGGTGCCGCCTGTTCCATCATGTCAGTTGACAAAACCATAGTCCCGTCGTTCTCCATCATTCCCGAAAACACGTATTAAAATTCAATCATTTGGGTATTACCCAATTGAATTGGAGTGAAATTAACCACTGGCAAGTTACTGGTATGAATCATTTTTCCCCCTCATGACCACGGCTAGATCAAAATCCGCCGTGATTTATGGCCGGTATGGTCAAGAAAGACATCCAGTCCCTCCACCGCCATGGAGACGGTCATGTCATTGACCAGCGGATGCACATTGATCTTTTCCGCCTCAAGCAGCGCGGCATCCATGACCAGCTGCACCTTGTTGTCAGGATCATTGACCAGGGTCAGCGGCGAAACCGCCCCGGGGCGAACCCCGAGAAATTCCATCAACCTGTCGGCACTGCCGAAAGACAGCCGGTTGGCCCCGATTTTCGGTGCCAGTTCCTTGAGATCGATCGCCAGGGTCTCATCAGCCACGACCAGATAGTTGTTTTTCTTGTTGTCCCGCAGATAAAGATTCTTGATATGGGCACCGTCGATCTCGCCGCGCAGGTGCTGGCTGTCGGCCACTGTCCGCAGCGGTGCGTGGTGATGGATATCAAGAGACACGCCAAGCTGTTCGAGCAAGCCAATGATCTCCCCGGACCGTGTCGGGAGTGTGTCTTCGTATGTCGAGGATGCATCCACTGTTTCGGATGCTTCGAGGCTGCCCATGTGTCCTGTTAAATCCGCTGCGTTATTGATCTTTATTCGGAATTCAAGGGTATTTGGAATGAATATAATCTTAACAACAACTGGGGCCGAAAGGTTGTGGCGGAATGTCGCAGTTTGTCGAAAAACACCCTGAAAAAGCCGGAGATCATGGCTTCACGGCACGTTACAATATGCAACGATTGACCACATCGGATCGTTTTTGTACCAGAAACCGAGCAATTTCCGATGGACGTGTCATCAACCATGAAACCAGCAATAGCCTTGATCGGATGTGGTATGTGGGGCCGCAATATCGCCCGGAACCTGAGCGCGCTCGGCCTGCTCTGCGGTGTCGGCGACCGCAAACCGGAAGCAGCACGGGATTATGCCACCCAGTTTTCCTGCAATGCCCTGACCCCTGATGAGATCATCAATGCCGATCATATCGACGGCGTGGCGATTGTGACCGCCGCCCCTTCCCATGCCGAGCTGGCCATCGCCGCACTTGATCAGGGCAAGGCTGTTTTCGTCGAAAAACCGCTCGCCCTGAATGTTGATGAGGCCGAAGCCATGGCCGCGGCAGCTCGTCGCCGGAACGCTGTGCTGATGGTGGGGCATCTGATCCGCCATCATCCGGTTTTCCAGCATATGCTCACGATGATTGACGCTGGGGATATCGGCCGGCTCCTGCATATCCGTGCCTCGCGGCTGGCCCCGGGCCGTGTCCGCGATACTGAAACCGTGCTCTATGATCTCTGCCCCCATGATCTGGCTCTGGTGGCGGCGCTCACCGGCAGGGAAGACCCGTCACGGGTTCAGTGCCACGGGCTCAGCCATATCACCCCCGGAGTCGAGGACAGTGTCACCGCCCAGCTTGATTTCAGAAGCGGTGTGACAGCATCGATCCAGGCGAACTGGATGAACCCGGTCAAGGTGCACAACCTCACCGTTATCGGCAGCAAGGCGGCCCTGGTTTTTGACGACACCCGT
>JBMHCY010000051.1:0-4476 GCA_049889655.1 Puniceispirillales bacterium (SeqCode) | reverse complement strand
ACGGATTATATTCCCCGGCCGACCTTCAACAAAGAAGTGACCAAGACATTCCAGTCGGTGGGGGAGATCGCCGGTGACGAAGGCGGCATCATCGCCACCTGGTGGGATTACGGCTATTACGCTCATTTTCACAGCGGCGGCATGGCGACCATCCATGATGGCGGGATGCAGAAAACACCGCGGACGCATCTGTTTGCCCGGGGTCTTGTCAGCACCAATACAGACGAGCTGATCCAGATTACCAAATTCCTGTCGACCCAGGGTCAGGCCGGGATCAACGCCAATGGCTCCAGCCTGCTGGCGCTCAACCAGACGATTGCCCGCGCCCCGCTTCCCGATAAGCCGATCTATCTGGTGGTCACCGACCAGATGGCTGGCTGGGCCGGGTCGATCGGGACGCTGGGCCGCTTTGATGTCGAAACCGGACGGTATCTGCCCGGCAACGTGGTGCGCCAGGAATACGGCATCATCAGCCTGCAATGTAAATCCGGCGGCAAGAACAAACTCGATTGCAACCGCGGGATCATCGATCTTGAACACGGCACCCTCAATGGCCAGCCTGCGCTCAGCGAAGTTATCCTCACTGAAAAGGGGATGTTCAAAGGCCGCCAGCAAAAAGACAACAACAGCCCCCTGTTGCTGGTCATCAGCAAGCACGGGAACGGGACTATCCGCTTCCGGATCATCCATCGTGCCATGTGGGAATCATCGCTCTTCCAGCTGCTCGAGCAGGGCAAATTCAACGACAAGAGGCTGGCCCTTGTTGTCGATGATTATCCCTCTGCGCGGGTCTATAAAATTCTGCGCTAGATGTGCAGCCGGATAATTTCGCAAACAGCCAAAAACACTCTTGAACAGCAAAAGCCTTGTCGCTATGGTGCAAGCCGTTCTGCTGGGGCGTAGCCAAGTGGTAAGGCAGCGGTTTTTGGTACCGTGCACCGTAGGTTCGAATCCTACCGCCCCAGCCATCTTCTTCAAAACAGTATCCATCAATGTGGACCATCCGGTACCTCTCTCGCCGCAATCTGGCTTAACTGGGCGTCATGCGCTTAATTCTGGAACCGATGAGATAGAACCGGCCTCTTTAATATGGTAGTTGTTTTGCGAAACGGCGTTTTTAGAGATGGAAACATTGACCAAAAAGCTCAATATCTTAATTCTTTGCACGGGAAATTCTGCACGGTCAATCATCGCTGAGGAATTGCTGAATCATCTTGGCAGTGAATGGCTGACAGCATATTCAGCCGGGTCAAAACCGACTGGGCAACCCAATCCCTTTGCCCTTCAGGTCTTGAAGGATAATGGGGTTGATACTTCTTCTGCTCAATCAAAATCCTGGGATGTTTTTGCCGATGATGACGCGCCTGCCATGGATCTGATTATAACTGTCTGTGGCAATGCGGCAGGAGAAGTTTGCCCTGTGTGGCCGGGGCACCCCTCCACAGCACATTGGGGCGTTGAAGATCCAGCTGCCGCAACAGGAAGCGATATGGAAAAACGTCAGAAATTTAATACCTGCTATGAACAGATGAAAGACCGGATAACTGCTTTTATCAACGGTCTCGAAAATGGTGATGAGCCCAGAAAGCTGTCTCTGGAGATTGAGCAGCGATATCCGGATAAAAGGGCATAATCGGTGTCAATTTAATGTCGGCTTTTGTCGAGCACTTTAGCCCGTAAAGCACCCCAACACCCCATCAGGGGAAGCCGGTTCAGCTGATTTTCAGCTGATAGCCCTTTTTGTTGGTGACCAGAAACGGTTCTTCATCCAGATCACGGATTTTCTGGCGCAGCCGGTAGATATGGGTTTCCAGCGTGTGGGTGGTCATCTGGGCACTGTAGCCCCAGACCTGTTCCAGCAGATTCTGCTTTTCGATCACATCATCCTTGTGCTGGTACATGAACCGGATGATTGCTGTTTCCTTTTCGGTCAGGCCGAGCATCTTGCCTGTCTCTTGGTGAGTCAGGGTCTTGTTGCCGGGGTTGAAATAAAACGCCCCGATGCTGATCCGTGCATCGGCCCGCAACTGATACTGGCTGAGATGAGTCTTGATCCGTGCCAGCAATTCACCGAGCCGCAGGGGCTTCGCGATATAATCATTGGCCCCGGCCTCGAGCCCGTCGATCGTATCCATCTCGCCATGCTGTGCCGTCAGCATCAGGATCGGGATGGTGAAACCCTGGGCCCTGATCCAGCGGCACATATCACGGCCGTCACCGTCGGGCAGGGAGACATCGAGTAGGATCAGATCCGGGTCAATTTCCGCCAGTTTCTCGCGGGCTTCGGCAAGGCAATCCGCACCGACAACGTCGTAGTCCGGTTCCAGCGAGATTTGTTCAACGAGCGTTTCAAGAAGATGCCGGTCATCATCAATAGCAAGAATTTTCACCATCGGAGGCGTGCTTTCGGGTTGTTGACCGTTGCGGACTGCGTTATCAAGTAAAACAAATGGTAAATCAAATGCATGATTTCATCAATCAATTGATTACTGGAATCTTAAAACCATCAGGATACCTGTTCGGGAAAACCCATGAACGCAAGCGTTGCCGATCTGCAGTCTGTTCACCGTGCCATAGCCGATTTGCGCCGTGGCGCAGCGGTGCTGTGCCGCAATAACGAAGGCAGCACCCTACTGATCAGTGCCGCCGAGCAGGTTTCCCGCAACAGCCTCAACAATCTGGCCAAGCGATCCTCATCCTCACCCCAGCTGCTGATCAGCCGCCAGCGGGGCATCGCGATCGGGCTCAATCCGAAAGCCGGCATGGATGCCTGCTCGATCCTCATCCCCGACCGCTTCGAACCGGAAGATATTCTCGGGCTGATCGGTGATATGCCGCTGACCGTGACAGCCGATGCGCTGACTGTGCTGCCGGAAAAGAAAGACAGCATGGCCACGGTGGTTCTGATGCTGATGCGTGCAGCCAGGCTCATGCCTGCCGCTCTCGCCAGTCACATCCTGATCCATGATGAACGGGCATTGCTGCGCTGGGCATCGGATCGCGGCATTCTGGTGGTGGATGAAAACGCGATCCGGTCATTCGAAGCGGCTGCGGCCGGACACCTGCGCGAGGCTGCCCGGGCCCGCCTGCCGCTGGCTGAAGCTGAAAAGGCTGAGATTGCAATTTTCCGTCCCGATGATGGCGGCACCGAACATTTTGCACTGATCATCCACCCTGACAGCGGCAAGCCGATCGAAACGCCGCCGATGGTGCGGATCCATTCGCAATGCATCACCGGCGATATTCTGGGCAGCCTGAAATGTGATTGCGGCAACCAGCTGCGCGAGGCGATCCGCCAAATGGCCGCCTCAACCGGCGGTATTCTGGTCTATCTGGCACAGGAAGGCCGGGATATCGGGCTGGTCAACAAACTCAAAGCCTATGCCTTGCAGGATGGCGGGCTTGATACCGTCGATGCCAATCACGCGCTCGGGTTCGAAACCGACCACCGGTATTTTCTGCCGGCAGCGGTGATGCTCCGGCAACTGGGGCATGAGACGATCAGGCTGATGACCAACAACCCTGATAAAATTGGCCAGATCAACGAGGCCGGGATCACGGTCGCCGATCGTATCCCGATTGTCATCGACAGCAATCCTCATAACAGCCAGTATCTCGATACCAAGAAAACCCGCACCGGGCATCTGATGGACTAGGCTTGTGGCCGTTCGCCGAACAGTGCCGACCCCACCCGGACATGGGTTGCCCCGAAACTGATCGCTTCGGGATAATCACTGCTCATCCCCATGGACAGCACGCTCAGCCCGGCTTCTTCGGCGAGAGACCGCAGCAGCGCGAAATGCATCGCCGCTTCTTCGGTGACCGGCGGGATGCACATCAGCCCGGTGATCTCAAGCCCGAGATCATGGCGGCAAAAGGCGGTGAAGGCGACTGCATCGGCCGGGGCGATCCCGGCTTTTTGAGGTTCTTCGCCTGTATTGACCTGAACAAGGCAGGGCAGGCGACGCTGCTGTTTTTGCATTTCCTTTGCCAGCACATGGGCGAGTTTTTCCCGATCCAGACTTTCAATCACGTCAAAAAAGCCAACCGCATCGGCGGCCTTGTTTGTCTGCAACGGGCCGATGAGCCGCAATTCAAGATCGGGATAATCCGGCCGCCGCGACTGCCAGCGATCGATCGCTTCCTGGACACGGTTCTCGCCAAAGACCCGCAAACCAGCCGCAAGGGCAGCATCAATCCGGTCATCGGGCTGCTTTTTTGACACGGCCACCAGCGTCACCGGCTGGCCATTGCGCCCCGCCAGGGCAACGGCGTTGCCAATTTCAGCATTAATTGCATCAAGGTTTTCTGATATAAGGCTCATGATATATCGCTTTCTCCCTTGAGGATTAATCGCCGCCAGTGCTTTTGTCCATACTGTCCATGCCTTTTCGGGTCTCAAAAACAAGAAGGTTGCCTTGCCATGGCTGATTTTGCCACGATCAAACACCTGTGCTCGCTCGGTCGTCACCAGGA
>JBMHCY010000050.1:0-27159 GCA_049889655.1 Puniceispirillales bacterium (SeqCode) | reverse complement strand
CGGCCAAATTCTCGCTCATCACCGGGTTCCACCAACCCGCCAAGCTGCTGGCACATGGTCTGCTGGCCATAGCAGATACCGAGCACCGGCACACCGAGGCTGAAGACCTCTTCCGGGGCACGCGGGGTATCGGCAAGGGCAACCGAGTTTGGCCCGCCGGAGAGGATGACCCCGGCCGGGGCCATCGCCGTGATCCGGGAAGGATCTGCCGTGCAGGGCAGGATTTGGGTATAGACACCGTCTTCACGCAGACGGCGGGCAATCAACTGTGTCACCTGACTGCCGAAATCGAGGATAAGGATGGTATCAGTCATGCAGAAACTCTAGAGATCAGGACGATAGTTTGGGGCTTCACGGGTGATTGTGACATCATGGACATGGCTTTCCTTGAGCCCGGCCCCGGTAATGCGGACAAATTCAGCGTTGCTCTGCATGGCGGCGATATCGGCCGAACCGGTATAACCCATGGCAGCCCGCAGCCCGCCGAGCATCTGATGGATCACCGTTGACGCCTCTCCTTTGAAGGGCACCTGGCCTTCGATCCCCTCGGGAACAAGTTTGAGCGGCTGGGATATTTCGGACTGGAAATACCGGTCAGCCGATCCACGCGCCATCGCCCCGAGCGACCCCATGCCGCGATAGGCCTTGTATGACCGACCCTGATAGAGATAGACCTCCCCCGGGGTTTCCTCGGTCCCGGCCAGCATTGAGCCGATCATCGCGCAATCAGCCCCGGCTGCAATCGCCTTGGCCAGATCACCGGAATATTTGATCCCGCCATCGGCAATCGCCGGGACACCTGCCTTGCGGCAGGCTTCGGCAGCATCCATCACCGCTGTCAGCTGCGGGACACCGACACCGGCAACCATCCGTGTGGTGCAGATCGACCCCGGGCCGATCCCGATCTTGACAGCATCAGCCCCGGCGGCGATCAGCGCTTCCGCGCCTTCCCGCGTGGCAATATTGCCGGCGATGATCTGGATATTATTGGCCATCTGGCGGACCGTTCGAACAGCATTAACGACGCCTTCGGAATGGCCGTGTGCTGTATCGACCACCAGCACATCGACACCGCTCGCCATCAGGGCTTCGGCACGCTCGCGGCCTTCCGGACCGGCACCGATCGCCGCCCCGACACGCAGCCTGCCGGCACTGTCTTTGGCCGCATTCGGATAGGTCTGGGCCTTTTCCATATCCTTGACCGTGATCAGCCCAATGCAGCGCTGGTCATCATCAACAACAACAAGTTTTTCGATTCGGTGCGCGTGCAGGAGCCGCCTTGCTTCATCATGGCTGATATGTTCAGGGGCGGTGACGACTTCCCTGGTCATCAGGGTGGAAACCTTTTCCGCCGGGTCCATGGCAAAACGGACATCACGGTTGGTGAGGATGCCGACAAGCTTATCACTGCCCACCGCCACCACGGGAATGCCGCTGATCCCCTGCTGCTGCATCAGTTCAAGCGCATCGCCGAGAGTCTTGTTTTCTTCGATCGTGACTGGATTGACCACCATCCCGGCCTCGAACCTTTTGACGGCGGAAACCTCACGGGCCTGGGTTTCGATATCGAAATTCTTGTGAATGATCCCGATCCCGCCCAGCTGGGCCATGGCAATTGCCAGCCTGCTTTCGGTGATCGTATCCATCGCCGCCGAGACAAGCGGAATGTTGAGCGCGATGTCACGCGTCAGACGGGTACGGATATCAGCATCGGCAGGGAGAATTGATGATGCAGCGGGTTTGAGCAACACATCATCAAAGGTGAGCGCTTCAGTAATGGGCATGGTGCCTCCAATGTCTTGGTGGCTCCTCAATATAAACAAAGGTTGCCGGACTGGAAAGAGGCAAATGCGGGATTACCACAAAATATTGTGTTCAGATCAACCCTGACCTTCATCATCTGCCCCGCCACCGCGAAATCCGGTTGCCAGAACATAGATTTCAACCGATTCCTGACGGCTGGCGGCAGGCTTGATATGGCGGACATCGGCAAATTCACGTTTCATCAGCTCAAGCGCGTCCTTCTCGGCCCCGCCACGGAAACATTTGGCCAGAAACGCCCCGCCCGGTTGCAGCACCCGCCGGGCCGTATCAAGGGCGATATCCAAAAGGGCGGTTGTCCGCAGGTGATCTGTCGGGCGATGGCCGGTGGTATCCGCCGCCATATCAGAGAGCACGAGATCAGCCCGGCCATCCAGATGCTGGATCAGGGCTTCGAGCATCGCATCATCATTGATATCACCCTTGAGGATCACCGCCCCTGGAATGGGTTCGGTTTCCAGCAGATCGATCCCCACCAGCCGCCCGGTATCTTCATTGAGGTTGATCTTGGACGCGGCGTATTGCAGCCAGCCCCCCGGCGCACAGCCGAGATCAAGCACCGCCATGCCCTTGCGGAGAAGCTGGTGCTTTTCATCCATCTGCTCAAGTTTCAGTGCAGCCCGTGACCGAAACCCCCTGGATTTGGCCTCGGCCACAAACGGATCATTCAGCTGCCGCTGTATCCAGCGGCGGGAGGATTCCTTGCGGCCCTTTTTTTTGCTGGGGGTCTTGGTGATCCCGGCATCGCTGCGATAACTGCGGCCGCTGCTGCCGCGGGGACGGCGGCCCTCAGCCATCATTCTGCTCCACCGGAAGCGGCGTGAAGAAACAGGTTCGTGTCCCGGTATGGCAAGCCGCCCCGGTTTGCTCGACCGTCAGCAGGATCGTATCACCATCACAATCAAGGTCGGCACGGATCAGTTTCTGGGTATGACCGGATGTCAGCCCCTTTTCCCACAATTCCTGCCGTGACCGCGAATAATAGGTCACCCGGCCTGTCTTGAGTGTGATTTCAAGCGACTGTGCATTCATCCAGGCGAGCATCAAGACTTCGCCGGTCTCAACGCATTGGGCGACCGCCGCAACAAGCCCGTCCTTGTTGTATCTGACCTGATCCAGAACAGCGTTATCCATGGTTTATTCAGCCGCTTTCGGCTCTCCCCTCACCCGACGGCGGATCCCCCCGATGAAGGATTTGACATCCTCACCGAGCGCCAGCGTCGATGGAACAACAAAAAGCACAAGCAGGGTCGTGATCGCAAGACCAAAGACGATGGTGGTCGCCATGGGGATCAGGAACTGGGCCTGCAGGGATCGCTCAAACATCAGGGTCGACAACCCGCAGATGGTGGTGAAGGAGGTCAGGATCACAGGACGCAATCTATCCACAGCACCGGAGACGATCGCCGACATCCTGTCGCCGTCGAGCTCTTCAAGTCGGCGTTCGATGGTGGAAACGAGAATAATCGAATTGTTGACGACGATCCCGGCTAGCGCGATCAACGCAAACATCGACAATATCGTCATCGTCAGCCCCATAACGTAGTGGCCAAGCACCGCCCCGATCAACGCAAAGGGGATCATGATCATCACCGCCAATGGCTGCAGCCACGATGAAAACACCCAGGCCAGAATGATATAAATACAGACGAGCGCGATCATCGCGCCGGTTGCCATATCACCAAAGGCTTCGGCCCGTTCGATATTGCGGCCGTCAAACCGGAACCTGAGCCCGTGCTTCGTGGCGAGGTCTTCAAGCCCGGCGGCCTTGGCCCGTTCAACAGCTTCATTGGTTGAGATCACATCACTATCCAGATCGGCGGTCACCGCAACCTCGCGGAAGCCATCCTGCCTGCGGACAACCGAAAACCCGAGACGGTTTTCCACCGTGGCGATATCCGCCAGCTGTACCGGCGTGCCATCGGGAGCAATCAGCCGCAGATTGCCAATATTGTCGCTGCTGACCTCTTCATCGGGAAGCGCGATCCGCACCGTCACCTCTTCATCACCACGGGGGAAGCGCAGCACCACCGCACCATCAAGCGAGGCGCGCAACTGCTGGCCGACCGAGGCCACGGTAAAGCCCAGTGACTGGCCGAGCGGGGTCAGGCGGATGATCCGTTCCTCAGCCCCGTAGGAAAGGTTTTCGGCAATTGAATTTGAAGTCGGGATCGTTTCGATCAGGCTGGTGAGTTCCGTCGCCGCCTCTTTCAGGACATTGAGATCATTGCCCATCAGCCGGATATCGATAGCACGTCCCGGCGGCCCGCCCGAGGGTGCCCTGATGGTCAACCGATCAAGCCCGGGCACAGGCTTCACCTGCCGACGCCATTCGGCGACAAAATCACGCATCCGGATATCACGCTGGTCAGCGGTGATGAGTTCGACAACAACACCGGCCCGGATATCCGCAGCCCCGCCACCGCCACCACCCGGATTGTTGCTGCGGGTCGTGCCCAGCGAAGCCACCGCCATCTTGACAAGCCCACCTTCACCGTTGGTGAGTTTTCGCTCAGTCTCAACGAGGCCTCTTTCCACCTCGCGCAGCATCTTTTCGGTCTGGCTGCGCGGTGTCCCCGGAGCCATGACGATATTGCCAAAAGCGATATCGGCTTCCGGTGACGTGAAAAAGACGAAATTGACCCGGCCGCTGGCGAGCATGCCGATGGAGACGATGAGCATACTGAAGGCGATCGCCAGGGTTGCCAGCCGCCACCGCACCGAGACCGAGACCAGCCACCGGAATGGGCCTTCCTTGAACCGGTTGAAGCCGCCGTCAAACCATTGCCTGAACCGTGACGGGGTTGTGTTGCCACCACCGAAATGCGCCAGATGGGCTGGCAGAATCAAAAAAACCTCAAGGACGCTGGCAATCAGCACAGCCACCACCACCAGCGGGATCGCCGAGATGATCTCGCCGATAATGCCCTTGACGGTGAACAGCGGCAGGAAGGCGGCCACGGTTGTCAGCATAGCACTGACGACAGGCGGGCCCATGCGGGTCGCAGCCACAGCGGCAGCCTTATCGAGTGTTAAGCCCCGCCGCTGGCGCAGATATTCAGCGTGCTCCCCGATGACGATCGCATCATCAACAACAATCCCGAGGGCCATGATCAAGCCGAACAGCGAGATCATGTTGATCGTCTGTCCGGAAGCCAGCATCACCGCGAAGGTTGCCATGAACGCCACGGGAATCCCCGTTGCCACCCAGAACGCCACGCGGCCGGAGAGGAACAGGAACAGGACACCGATGACCAGGATCAAGCCGCCAAGACCATTCTTGACCAGCAGTGAAATTCGTTCCTGAATGAGGTTGGCACGGACATCATATTGTTCAATGACAAGGCTTTCGGGAGCCCGCGTCCGATATTCCTTCAGCCAGTCCTGAATGGTGTTGTTGATATCGAGGGAATCGCTCGTCTTGCCGCGGAGGAATTGCAGTTCCACGGCAGGCTGGCCGTTGCGGGTGATATCGACCCCGGGTTCATCCAGCGTTTCGGTGATGGTCGCGATCTGGCCAAGCGTCACACGGCTGCCATCCGGCCGGATCAGCACTTCGATATCCGCATATTCCCGCGCGGAACGGCGCAGCCCCAGCGACCGCACCGTGAAAGCCCCGTCGGCAAAGCGGCCAGCGGGCACATCCAGCGATACCCGGCTGATGGCGTTGCTGATATCGGCCAGCGACATCCCCAGCCGTGCCAGTTCAGTCTCGCTGACTTCGATCAGGATCACCTCATCCGGCAGGCCGCTGATATTGACCCTGTCGACCCCGAGCCGTTGCAGATCTTCCTTGATCCCCTTGGCGATCACCCGGAGCGCATCCTTGGTGAACGGCCCCGAGAGCACAAGATTGCTGATCCGGTCCCTGAATTCACCACGCACAATCTTGGGCTGGTCGGCTTCTTCCGGCAGATCAACAAGCCCCACCGCGCTTTCGACATCGGCAAGCCCTTGCTTCATATCGGCGCCGAATTCAAATTCCACCTCGATTGATGCCCGGCCTTCATAACTGTTCGAGGTCACCTTCTTGACGTTGTTGATGACCCGCAATTCGGGTTCCAGCGGCTGAACGATATTGGCGTCGACATCTTCTGCCGTCGCCCCGGACCAGGAAACGCCGACAGCCACAACCTCAACATCAAAACTGGGGAAAAACTGACGGTTAAGCCGATCGATCGAGACAAGCCCGGCCACCAGCATCAACACCATCAGCAGGTTCGCCGCCGTATTGTGGCGGATGAAAAATTCAATGAAGGGCGATGATCTCATGACGAGACAGCCTCAACCCGCACCCCCTTGCCGAGACCGGGCAGCCGGGTGGTGATAACGATATCACCATCGCGCAACTCTCCCTTGAGATAGAGATAGCCGTCACTGCGGCTGATAACATCGACTTTCCGGGGGGCAGCGCGGCCATCTTCGATCACATAGACAGTATCACGTTCAAAAAGCGCGACATCGGGCACAATCGCAACATTCTCAACCAGCAGGGTCGGCAGGCGAACTTCGACAAAAGCCCCTTGGGGGATCGCCGACCGGCCTTCCTCGGGTTGGGGCAGTACCGCATAGAGACGGCCGCCGCCTTCGGCAGCCGTAACCCCGCCTTCGGCACGTTCGATGCTGCCATTGACAGTTTCGACCGACCGGCCACCGGCCTTCCAGGTGATGCTGACCTGCTGGCCGACGAGGGTGTGACTGGCGGCATAGACTTCCGCAGGAACAACGAATGACACTTCGAGGCTGGAAAGATCCGTCAGCACACCAAGGGGATTGGCCGCCCCGATCACCTGGCCTCTGGCGACAGAAACCGCCGACAGCATCCCGTCAAACGGGGCCGTGAGAGTCGATTCACGCAGGTTGCGCTCGGCGCGCTTGAGCGACAACTGATACTGGCGCAGGCGAGACTGCGATTGATCAAGCGCATTGCGGGCAACCGTCAGGGCCAGACTGGCATCATCGACCCGGGCATCAGGTGCGACCGACGCCGCCTGCATTTCACTGATCCGGTCAAATTGGCGCTGGCGCAGGACAAGCTGGGTTTCGAGCGAGGCGATGTTGCGTTTTTCGGCAGCGATCTGCTCGCGTATCTCGTTGCGGGCAATGACCAGCAATTCGGTATCAAGCGCTGCCAGTTCTTCGCCCTTGCGGACGAAAAGACCGTTGCGGAACTGGTCCGAGACTGTTTCCACCTCACCGGAAACGGAGAACCTCAAATCCGCCGTGCGCGCGGCACTGACTGTCCCGAAGGCCGTATAGACCGGCCGGGCATCAGCCAGATCAACGGTCACCGTTTCAACATTGCGGACAGTTTCCCGACGCGGTTGCGGTTTGATCTCTTCCTGGGTTGCCAGCAGATAATTATATCCACCGAAACCACCAAGCAGTATCATGATTGCCACAAGCAATTTCATGAACGGCTTGAACAAACGGCTAAGGAATTGGTTTGCCATTGTCTTTCCAGTATTCTTGTTTCGGGTAGAAGGATCCCCCTTCTTATCAAAATAGATGGGGTGAAGCAAACGGACTTCAATGATCCGTGACCATGTTTCGGTAGCCTTCGACGCCATGAAAGACTAGCATGAGACAAGGCCGCATGCCGCGGCGATAAGGTATATTCATGGCACCGGCCCGTTCCTGGCGAGATCATTACATCGCGACGATTATCCTGTCCCTGCCGCTGGTGGTTGGTCAGGTGGCGATGATCGGTATCTGGACGGCGGATATCATGATGCTCGGCTGGATCAGCACCGATGCGCTGGCTGCCGGCACCCAGGCCAACCGGCTTTATCAGCCGTTTTATTTCATCGCGCTGGGATTGACACTCGCGGTCAGCCCGCTGACGGCACAGGCCCTGGGGGCGGGAAGCCGCCGTCAGGCACGCCGGGTCATGCGTCAGGGGTTATGGCTGGCGCTCGTCTACGGGATCATCACGCTGATCCCGCTCTGGTTCGGGGGTGAATTGCTGTTGCTGCTGGGGCAGGATCCCGTGCTGGCCGAAAATGCCAGCCCGTTTCTGCGGATGCTCGCCCCGGGGCTGATCCCCACCTATCTCTATTTTGTGCTGCGAAACTATATTTCCGCCCATAAACGGCCGATGCCGCCTGTTGTTGTCAATGTCTTCGGGGTGGGGGTGAACATCATCCTCAACAAGGTGCTGGCCGAAGGGCTGTTCGGTTTTCCGGCGATGGGGCTGGCGGGGATCGGCCTCGCCACCTCGATCACCTTCACCCTGATGGCTGTCGCGCTTATCATCTATGTGGACAGGTTCAAACCGTTCCGATTCACCCGGCCCTTCGCGCGGCTCTGGCGGATGGATTGGGAGATCACCCGGCGGCTGCTCGTTGTTGGCTTCCCAATCAGCATGACACTGCTGGCCGAGACCGGGATGTTCATTATTGCCGGGCTCTATATCGGGCTTTTCGGGACCGTGGCCGTGGCTGCATCAGGGATCGCCAACCAGATTGCCGCTGTCGCCTTCATGATCCCACTGGCCATCGCCCAGGCGTCGACAATCCGTGTCGGCCATGAAGCCGGTGCCGGCCAGAGACAAGACCTCATGCGGGCAGCGATTGCTGCTGTTGTGCTGACCCTTGTTGTCTGCCTGACGCTGACCGTGATTCTCGGGGTCGGCAGCAGGCTCTTCATCGGGGCCTTTCTCAATGCTGAAGATACGGCCTTCGCGGCGGTCATGACCCTCGGTGTGCCGATGGTTTTGATCACCGCGCTGTTCCAGCTGGCGGATGGGTTGCAGGTCGTCTTTACCTCAATCCTGCGCGGTATCAACGATACCCGGATACCGGCCATCCTCTCGGTCCTGAGCTATTTCGGGGTCGGCGGAACCTGCGGCTATATCCTGGCAACGCCGCTGGGGATCGGGCCGATCGGTGTCTGGTGGGGGCTGTTGCTTGGTCTCACCAGCGGGGCCCTTGTGATCGGCGGTCGCTGCCTTCTGATGCGGCGACGCATCCTCGCCGGGGAACCGCTGATTGTGCTATGATGCGGCCATGACCAACGCCTCAACGATGATACAGCCCGTGATCACCTCGCCACGGCAGCAAGACACCGTCATCGCCGAGGCCTGCCGGATTTCAGCCCATATCGACCGTCTCTGCCGTGATTATGGCAGTGATCTTGAGATGATCCTGAACGGCAAGGCCGGGACGATCATCACCGCGGCGGAAAAGGACCTCACCGCTCATCTTGAAAAACTCAGCCAGGATGATGAGATCAAGGCTGCCGTCAGGCGGTTCAGGATGCGGGTCAATCACGCCGTGGTCATCACCGACCTGCTCGGGCTTGAGACCACAGAGACCCATCTTGACTGGCTCAGCCGGGCGGCACGCGCCGCTGTTGATGGTGTCGCCCGCTGGCTGACCACCGAAAACAGCCGTTCCGGGCTGGAAAGCGGCTGGTTCATCCTCGCCATGGGGAAACTGGGGGCCGATGAGTTGAACTATTCATCGGATATCGATCTCATCATCATCACCCTGCCGGAAGCCGAAGACAACCATCAGGACTACATCCGGTTAACCCGCCGCCTGACCAACATCCTGAGCCAGCCCACCGCTGACGGTATCGGCTGGCGGGTTGATCTGAGGCTGCGTCCCGACCCCGGGGCGACACCGATCGCCATCAACCGTGATGCCGCCATCAGTTATTATGAATCGCTGGCCCGGACCTGGGAACGTGCCGCCTTCATCCGCGCCACCCCGGTGGCAGGCAATATCGAAGAAGGTCACGCTTTCCTCAATGAGATCAAACCGTTTCTGTGGCGCCGTTATCTCGATTTCACCGTGCTCGAGGATATGCGGGTAATGCTGCGGCGGGAAAAACGGCCGCCGGACCTGCTCGGCTTCAATATCAAGAATGGTGAGGGCGGCATCCGTTCAATAGAATTTTTCACCCATGTCCAGCAGCTGATCGCCGCCGGGCGCGAAACCGGGCTGCGCCAGCGCCAGACCCGTGATGCCCTCGCCGCCCTTGCCGCGGCAAACTGGATTGCAGATGATGACAGCAAAGCCCTTGCCGAAGCCTATCTGCACTGGCGGCGGCTCGAACACCGGCTGCAGATGATCGGTGATGCCCAGACCCACCAGATGCCCAAATCGGAAGAGCAGATCGAAACCCTCGCCCGATTCTGCGGCCATGATGATACCGCCACATTCCGGCAGGCGATCATCGCCCTCAGTGATGAGGTCAGCCGCCGGACTGCCTCCCTCATGGCCCGTATTGGCGGCAGCAGTGATGACAACATCATCAGCGGCTGGCTTGAACGGCAGGATGAAGATACCGAAACCCTGATCGAGCATCTTGCGGCACTCGGCTATAGGAACGCCGACAGCATGGTGCCGGTCATGCAGGGCTGGATCGCCGGGCGGATACCGGCGACACGGTCTGAACGGTCTCGCCAGGTCATGATCAGGCTGTTGCCGAAACTGCTGTCCCAGTTTGCCGAGAGCGACCAGCCCGACACATCCTTCAACCAGTTCAGCCGCCTGATGGATGCCCTGCCCTCAGGCTTGCAATTGCTCTCCCTGCTTGACAGCAATACCGATCTGGCGCGGACCATCACCGGGGTGATCGCCTCGGCCCCGGAAGTGGGTGAAGAAATGGCCCGTCACCCGATCCTCGTCGACAGCCTGGTCTATGGTGAATTCTGGCAGCCCGTGACAGACTGGCAGGCGCGCGAAGAAAGGCTCGCCCGTGCGCTTGACGATGCTCCAGATTATGAAGAACAGCTCAACATCCTGCGGCGCAGCAGCCGGGAATGGAAATTCCAGATTGCCCTGCATCTGCTCACCGGAACCATTGACAGCCCGGCTGCCGGGCTGGCCTATACCCGCATCGCCGAAATCCTGATCCGGGTGATCATCCCCCATGTTGAAACCCATCTGGCGGAACGCTATGGCCGGGTCGATGATGGCGGGCTGGTGGTGCTCGGCCTTGGCCGGCTGGGAGCCGAAGCCATGACGGCTCGTTCCGACCTTGACCTGATCTTCATCTATGATGCCGATGCTGCCAGTGTTTCCGATGGCAAGCGGTCTCTTGCCGCGTCTGTCTGGTATGCGCGTCTTGGCCAGCAGCTGATCAACGCCCTGACAGCCCATACCGGCGAAGGCCGCTGCTACAGTGTTGATATGCGGCTGCGGCCAAGCGGCAATGCCGGGCCGGTGGCGGTTCATATTGATGGGTTTGAGAAATATCAGCATCAGGAAGCCTGGCTGTGGGAACATATGGCCCTGATCAAGGCCCGGCCGATCGGGGGCGTGCGGCATGCAGGCCTCGAGACCCGGGTCAGGTCGATCATCAGCAGTGTCATTCGTCAGCCGCGTGACACCAAGACCATCCTCAGGGAAGTCGCCACCATGCGCGACAAGATCAGGAAGCATTTTCCAGCCAGTGGCAGCCTTGATCTCCGTCACCGTGATGGGGGGCTGATGGATGTCGATTTCCTGATCCAGGCCCTGCAACTGATGCCCGAGGCGGCGGCCCTGCCGCTCTGCCACAATCCGCTTGAGGCGATCCCTCACCTGCAAGAGGCCGGGCTACTCGAAAAGACGGTAGCGGCGGAGATCAGCCGGTCAGCAGAACAGCTCAACGCACTGCAACAATGGGTGCGGCTGACAACCCCGGAAGACCGCAATATGCCCAACGATGAGGCCGAGCAATCCCGGGCATCGCTGAAACCCCTGCAGGAACATTTCGGCATCGCCAGCACGGCCGAATTGACCGGCTTTGTCGATGCCCTCGCCAGACCTGTCGCCGAGGCGCTGAACTCCTTGCTGGACGGGGCCGCAACCACAGCTGAATAATTTTTTGAATCACCCGAACAAAAACCTCTTTCCCCATCAGAAAAAAGAGAGTAATAGGCGAGGATGAGCGGTTGTGAAAGACAACCCGAACGACAACCCCTTACCATAAGATTGTTCTGACGATGCGGGCTGCCCTGCTTTCTTCCTGGTCCCTGTTTTTTGGGATTTTCCTGTTTATGGCCGGCAACGGCCTGCAGGGCGTGTTGCTGGGGACACGTGCTGAACAGCTGGCTTTTGGCGATGTCATGACCGGTGTGGTTATGGGGGGGTATTTTTTCGGTTTTTTCCTCGGCTCGCTGCTGGTCCCGAAACTGGTATCGCAGGTCGGTCATGTGCGTGTCTTCGGGGCCCTTTCCGGGCTGGCCTCGACCTCCATTCTTATCCACGCGCTCAACGATTACGCTTTTCTCTGGCTGGGGATGCGGATTGTCACCGGTTTTGCCTATTCGGGGATGTATATCGTCGCCGAGAGCTGGATCAACGACAAATCCAGCAACGAAACCCGCGGCAGCATGCTGTCGATCTACATGATCGTGAATATGATGGGGCTGATCCTCGGCCAGTTGCTGATTTCCACAAGCGATCCCGGATCCACCGGGCCGTTCATCATCGTTTCGGTCCTCGTCTCGCTGGCGGTTGTCCCGATCCTGATGACTGCCGCCAAGGTGCCCGAGTTCAATGAACCGGAACGGGTATCGCTGTTCCGTGTCTACAATGTCTCGCCCCTCGCGGTGATCGGGATGGGGATGAACGGCATGGCCTCCGCCGTTGTCTTCAGTATGGGGGCGGTATATGCCACCAAACTCGGGCTGACGATTGATAAGGTCGGCCTGCTGATGGCGATGATCATGGCCGGGGCGCTGATCCTGCAATACCCGATCGGGCGGCTTTCCGATTACTTTGACCGCCGGACGGTAATCCTGATCATCCAGATTCTCGCGACGCTTGCGGCTGTTGCCGGTTACTTCAGCGAATCCATGCATTTTTATGCCCTGCTCGCCGCATCCTTCATTTTTGGCGGGCTGCACACGCCGCTCTATTCGCTGTTCATTGCCCATGCCAACGATTTTCTGACGCCGCGCCAGATTGTCGGGACAGCATCGATGCTGATCATGATCAACGGCATCGGGGCGATTTTCGGGGCGCCGCTGGTCGGATATTTCATGACCATATACGGTCCGGCCGCCTTTTTTCCGACCATTGCAGTCATGCATCTGATCATGACAGTGATCGTCATTCTGCGGATGCTGGCCCGTCAGGCCATGCCGGTGGAGGCCCAGGCCCCGTTCACGGCAATGCCGAGCCGTGCAACACCTATTGCCACAACCCTGCTTCCTGAGGCAGAGTGGACTGAGACTGATTCCACCGATCAGCATCAAACGACTTGATCGGGGTATGAAGACGAAGGGTGCGTGACTTACAATTATGAGGACGCACATGACCGAAGAACGTATCACTATCATTGCTGAGAGCTTTGAAGCTGCAGCACTTGAATTCCATCGACGCCGACTGGCGGAAAAAGGCTACCGCATGGCGGGGCCGATCACCCAGTCCCGTTTTGAAATGGTCGATGGATCTGACCAGAAGACACTTTTCGAAGACAAACTGATGTTTGCCGTGACCTTCACGCAGGATGGCTAGAGCAGGCCAAGATCGCGGAGCTCTTCCGCCATCTCCATCGGCATCGTTTCTTCATCATCGGCACCGAGGGGAAGATCGGGCGGGGCATCCTTTGCCTCAAGGTAACGCCAGCCCTGAAAGGGGCGGTGACGGCGTTCAACCAGCCTGATCAACCCCGGGTGCAGGACGATCCCGCATGATGTGCCGCCATCCTCACGCTCGACCTCAACCAGATCCTCGATCAGCTGACGGGCACACATCTTGCCCTTGATGATCCAGTAAATGCTCCCCCCGGGCAGTATCTCCGCTGCCCGGCGGGGAAACATCCGGGTGACGTGCATGATCCGCCCGCGCCTGCCGATCACCTCCTGATGCCAGGCCTCCAGGTCCTCAACGGAAGTCGAGCCAACGGAAAGTTTTTTCAGATGAAGCGTCATGGTCAGATCAGGAAGAGTGTTGCAAGGCCGAGGAAGGAGAGAAAACCGATCACATCGGTGACGGTGGTGATGAACACCGAGGATGACACCGCCGGATCAATCTTCATCCGCTCAAGTGCCAGCGGGATCAGCGTGCCCGACAGCCCGGCGATGATGAGATTGGCGATCATGGCAAAGCCCATGACGATCGCGATATCAAGATGACCGAACCAGAGCCAGGAAATCGCCCCCGCCGTGATGGCAAAGACAAGCCCGTTGACCGCCCCCACCGCCAGTTCACGCAAAACAAAGCCACCGACCGTCTGCCGCGACAACTGCCGCAATGCAAGAGCCCGGACAGCAACCGTCAGCGTCTGGGTACCGGCATTACCGCCCATGGAGGCGACAATCGGCATCAACACCGCAAGCGCCACCAGCTGCTCGATGGACCGCTCAAAGAAGCCGATCACCACCGAGGCGACCACCGCCGTGAACAGGTTGAGCAACAGCCACGAAAAGCGTGATCGCAGGGTTTCAAAAAGTGTCGCGCGGATATTCGCATCGCTGACACCGCCGAGGGCCATGAGATCTTCCTCGGCTTCTTCTTCGATGACATCGACAACATCATCAACCGTGATAATGCCGACGAGCCGACCCTGATCATCGACAACCGAGGCTGTCACCAGCCCGTAGCGTTTGAACAGCAGGGCCACTTCTTCCTGGTCCATGCCGACAGGGATCTGCTGCGGCGTTTCCATCATCAGATCAGAAAGACGCACCGGCCGCTGCGATGCCAGAAGCCGCGACAGCATGACCTGCCCGAGCACGCGCTGGGCCGGATCGACAACAATGATGGAATAGAAATCTTCCGGCAGGTCCTGCTGGTTCCGCATGAAATCAATCGTCTGGCCGACAGTCCAGTGCGATGGGGCCACCACCACCTCACGCTGCATCATGCGGCCGGCAGAATCCTCGGGATAGGAAAGCCCCTCTTCAACAATCAGCCGTTCGGCAACAGGCATGGCGGCCAGAATTTCCTGCCGTTCCTCAAGATCAAATTCCTGAAGAATATCAACCACATCATCACTGTCGAGTTCCGGCAGGGCGCGGGCGACACCTTCCGCACCGATAATCTCAAGGGCTTCATCGAGCAGATCTTCATCAAGGAAAGCCAGGGTTTCCGGGTCAAGAACCGGGCCGATCATCACGAAAAGCCGGTTGCGCTGGGCCGTGTTCAGTCTTTCCACAAGGTCAGCCTGATCAGCCGGGTGCAAGGGGGCGACCAGTGCCCGGACGCGCTGGGTCTTGCCTTCGGCCAGTGCCGTGATGACCGCCACCTCAACCTTCGGGGTCATCCCGTAAAGGCTGGACAGCGACAGGGTCTCATCGCGGCCTGTTTGGGTCTCCGGCTTGTCCATGTGATTGGTCACTCCTCGTTCAAGAGGGTTCTAGCAAATACCGGCAGGCTTTCAAAGCGGAAGCCGTGATCACAAATCCATCAGCCCGGCGCGGCGGCGATACGGGTCATAGCGCACTGCGTAACCCAGCGGCAATTGTGACCGCTGGCTGCAATCGCCGCGTTCACAGACATGGCAACCGATGCCGATCGGCACAGGCCGGGCGTTCTTGCCGAGGTCATGGCCATCAGCATGGATGATCTCCTTGGCGTGCTTGATATCACAGCCGAGTCCGACAGCGAATTCGGATTCGGGTTGATTGGGCGGTGACCAGAGCGGGGAAACTGTCCGAGCCATGGTGAAGACCCGCTGGCCTTCCTCGAGTTCCGCCACCTGGGTCAATATTTTGCTGGGAACACGAAACGCCTGATGGACAACCCAGCGGGCGCAGGTGCCGCCATTGCGGGCAAACTGCATCTTGCCCACTGAAAGCCGCTTTGAGACATTGCCTGCCGGATCAATGCGGATGAAGAAAAACGGCACGCCGCGATCCCCCGGCCGGTTGAGCGTCGTCAGGCGGTGGCAGACCTGTTCAAATGAAACACCGAATCGCCGGCCCAGCAAATCGAGATCGTAACGCAGTTTGCGCGCCGCTTCGGCAAAGGCGGTATAGGGCATCATTACCGCTGCCGCAAAATAGCCGTTGAGGGTATTGCGGAGCGTATCTTCGATATCCGGGCTGTCGGCACGGGCGACGAGGGTATCGATCACTTCCTGCTGTGTCAGTGCCGCCACCTGCAACAGCAACTGGAAGAATCGCTGCGGTCGGCGCAGGGCCTCGGAGAGCAGAACCCGGGATCGGTGCGGATCATACTGGCGCAGGTTGCGCCCCATCACATCAACAGGCACAACCTGAACATCGATCTTGCGTTCACGGCGGAACCAGGCGGTAAGATCAGCATAAAACGTCTCGCGGTTGATGCCGGCATTGGAGATGAATTTTTCCGCCGCCTCTTCGAGTTCCGGAAAATGATTGCCGTTTTCTTCAAGAAACTGCCGCACCCGTTCCACATGGGAAGACATCGCCATGCCATGACGTTCGCCACCGGAAACCGCAGTGGCATTCTGGATATCTGATTTGACATTCCTGAAGGCCGTGTAAAGACCGGCGATTGCCGAGGCGATATGAGGCTGGGTATTGACGAAATCCCGCATCTCACGCTTTGAAACCGAATGGCCTTCCATGGCCGGATCAGCAAACATCTCAGTGATATCTGTCATCAGCCGGGAGGTATCATCAGAGGCGAAATCCTTCAGATCAATATCAAAACTCTGGCCAAGCTTAAACAACAGGGCGACGGTGACCGGCCGCTGGTTATGCTCGATCAGGTTGAGATAACTGGCTGAAATCCCGATCGCGGCCGCCATATCAGATTGGGTCAGGCCAAGTTCCGACCGCAGCCTGCGGATCTTGTGGCCCACCATAGGCTTTTCACCAAGTTCGATCATCGACCCCTCCTCTGACTATCGCTCATTTTATGCTGAAACTTGAAAATTTGTCAATGTAAAATATTTACAATTTTCTCGTTTTCACTTTTTTCAATGCATTGCTGATCGTTCTTTGTTAGAGGAAAGATATCCAGAACATCGGGAGAGAAACCATGTCATTCGAGAGACACCTCAACACCACTGCTGGCCGTTTTGCAGGCATCAAGCGTGATTACACACTTGATCAGGTCAAGGCGCTTTCCGGTTCGATCCGTGTTGAATACAGCCTGGCGCGGCAGACCGCCGAAAAAATGTGGACCCTGCTGAACAGCGAGGATTACGTCAACACCCTCGGGGCGATGACCGGCAACCAGGCCATGCAGCAGGTGCGGGCCGGGCTGAAGGCGATCTACCTTTCCGGCTGGCAGGTTGCAGCCGACAGCAATACCGCCGGCAATATGTATCCGGACCAGTCGATCTATCCCGCCAATGCCGGCCCCGAACTGGCGCGCCGGATCAACAATGCCCTGCGACGGGCTGACCAGATCGAGACACTGGAAAACGAAGGCGGCCGCCCTTCCACCGATTGGCTTGCCCCGATCATCGCCGATGCAGAAGCCGGTTTCGGCGGTGCTCTCAATGCTTTTGAGCTCACCCGGGCCTATATCGAAGCCGGTGTCGCCGGTGTCCATTTCGAAGACCAGCTCGCGAGCGAAAAGAAATGCGGCCATATGGGCGGTAAGGTGCTGATCCCTGTTCAGCAGCATATCGGCAACCTCAACGCAGCCCGTCTGGCGGCTGATACCGCCGGTGTGCCGACCCTCATCATCGCCCGTACCGATGCTGAAAGCGCGAAACTCATCACCTCCGACATTGATGAACGCGACCGGCCTTACCTCACGGGTGAGCGTACGGCGGAAGGGTTCTATCGCCTTGGCGGCGGTGACCCGTTCCAGCATTGCGTCGATCGCGGTCTGGCCTATGCCGAATACGCAGATCTGCTATGGATGGAAACATCCCGCCCCGATCTTGAACAGGCACGCCGCTTTGCCGAGGAAATCCGCAAGGTGTTCCCGGACAAGATGCTGGCCTATAACTGCAGCCCGTCCTTCAACTGGTCGGCCAATCTTGATGCCGCCGATATTGCCCGGTTCCAGCGCGAGCTGGGGGCGATGGGGTACAAGTTCCAGTTTATCACCCTGGCCGGGTTCCATTCACTCAATCACAGCATGTATCAGCTTTCACGCGGCTATGTTGACAGTGGGATGACAGCCTATAGCGCGCTTCAGGATGCGGAATTCGCCGCCGAAGCCGAAGGCTACACCGCCCACCGTCACCAGCGTGAAGTTGGTGCAGGCTGGTTCGATGCCATCAGCGTGGCTGTCAAGGGTGGGGCTTCGGCCACCACCGCACTGACAGACTCGACTGAAGAAGACCAGTTCAGGGAAGAAGACACAGCAAAAGTGATGGCATCCTGAACACCCCTCAACGTTATCTCATTTAGCCGGAATTTATTTTGCACCCTTCACCGGCTAGAACTGAGGCCCGGCGTCAAAACCGGGCCTCCTTTTTTTTGATTAAGCCAGGGCATTTTTTGCTTGCAGCACGGGGGCAACACGAACAGGATCAGCATCAGAGTAACGTTGATTTTGGGTGCCCCGACATGAAAGCTGCTGTATGCCGTACCTTTGGCCAACCTCTTTCCTTTGAAAACCTGACCCTTGGCCGGCCTCAGGGCAAAGCGCTCCGGATCAAGGTCGGAGCCACGGCGATCTGCCACAGCGATATCACCTATATTGATGGCGGCTGGGGCGGCACACCACCGATCCTGTTTGGCCATGAAGCTTCCGGGGTTGTGCTCGAATGCGGTGAGGATGTCACGGCGTTTTCCCCCGGGGACAGGGTTGTTATCACGCTGATGCGGTCCTGCGGGGCGTGTGCTTCCTGCGAGAGGGAACTTGAGGCAGTCTGTGCAACCCCGCCGGGGATCGGCGAAGGATTGCTGCAGGATGAGAACGGCAAGGCTGTTGCCGCTGCCATGAATTCCGGCACTTTTGCCGAAGAAGTCCTTGTCCATGAACGCCAGTGTATCGCCATTCCTGATGACATGGGTTTTGATGTGGCGGCCCTGCTCGGCTGCGGGGTGATCACCGGTGTCGGCTCGGTGATGCGCGTTGGCAAGGTGCAACCTGGCGAGACCATCGCGGTGATCGGCGTTGGCGGTGTCGGGGTCAATGCCATTCAGGCGGCGAAAATCGCCGGGGCCGGAGCGATCACAGCGGTCGATACCGATGCCAGCAAGCGTGATCTCGCCCTTGCCGTGGGGGCCACCAGCTTTTGCGATCCCCGCCAGGACACACCACCGGAAAACTGTGATGCTGTCTTTGTGGCGGTGGGCTCCTCGAAGGTGATCGAAAACGCCATTGATATGGCTCGGACCGGCGGCCGGGTGGTGATCATGGGGATGCCGCGCGATGATGACCCGGTGACGCTGAATATGTCCGATTTTGCCGGTGACGCCAAGACAGTGATCGGCTCCAAGATGGGTGCCGCCATGATCCGCGAGGATATCCCCCAGCTGATCACCTGGTATCAGGAAGGCAAGATTGATCTCGACCGGCTGATCAGTCACCGTTATCCTTTTGATGAGATCAACAGCGCGCTGGAAACCGCACGCAACCCGGGCTCGATGCGCGTTGTGCTCCAGTTCGAAGAAAGCTAGACCATGAAACTGGCCACCATAGAAACCTTTGTTGTCGGCAATCCGCCGCCGGGGCGGGGTGGCCGCTATTTTCTCTTTGTCAAACTCGTGACCGCCTGCGGGGTGGTCGGCTATGGCGAGATGTACAATGCCTCTTTCGGGGCGCACACCATGGCCCGCATGGCCGAAGACATTTTTGAAAATGATCTGCTTGATGAAGATCCGTTCAGGATCGAACGCATCTGGCGGCGTGTCCATGCCCGGGGGTATTCCTCCCGCCCCGACATTTCGCTGATGGGGGTGATGAGCGGGCTTGAGATGGCCTGCTGGGATATCATCGGCAAGGCGGTGGACAAGCCCGTTCATGCGCTGATCGGCGGCAAACTCCACGAAACCTTGCGCAGCTACACCTATCTCTATCCGGACGAGGACATGGATGAAGCTGCGTTCTACAGTGATCCGGATGCTTCTGCTGAGATGGCTCTCCGCTATGTTGAAGAAGGCTTCACCGCGCTCAAGTTTGATCCGGCAGGGGCCTACACAACACTTGATCCGCATATGCCGGAACTGGAAGCGATTGAGCGATCAGAGACCTTTCTTAAGACCATCAGAGGGGCTGTCGGCACGAAAGCCGACCTGCTGTTCGGCACCCACGGTCAGTTTTCGCCTTCAGGGGCCAAACGCCTTGCCCGGGTCATGGAACCTTATGATCCGCTGTGGTTTGAAGAACCAACCCCGCCGGAACGACCTGAGATCATGGCCGAAGTCGCTCGGGCAACCTCAATCCCCGTTGCCACCGGCGAAAGGCTGACCACCAAATATGAATTTGCCCGTGTGCTGGAACTGGGGGCGGCGAATATCCTGCAGATGAATCTCGGGCGTGTCGGCGGCATTCTTGAAGCCAAGAAGATCGCCTCCATGGCTGAGGCGTTCTATGCCCATATTGCCCCGCATCTCTATTGCGGGCCGATCGTCGGGGCGGCCAATATTCAGGTCTCGGCCACCTGCCCGAATTTCCTGATCCTCGAATCGATCCGCCGTTGGGATGGTTTCCACGCCGATATCCTGAAAACCCCGATTGCCTGGGAAGATGGCCAGGTGATTGTCCCCGATGCCCCGGGGCTGGGGGTTGAACTCAATGAAGAGGTTGCCCGCGCCCACCCTTATGAGGGCACGGGGCTTCATCTCGAGGTCACTGAAGACGGCGACAGCCGCAACCGCTAGCGGCTAGCTGCGCATCCTGCTGCCATTGGCATCAAACAGTGGTACCGGCTGCAACCGGGCCTTCAGTTCATGCCCCAGCAATTCGATGGTCCAGCCTTCGTCAGTATCAGCATGGTCTTTCGGTACATAGCCCATAGCCACCGAAACACCGGAGCCGTGGGCAAAGCCGCCAGACGTCACCCAGCCGCAGACATCACCGTTAAGAGCAATGGGCTCATCACCGATCACGTCAGCATCCCTGGCATCGACGATAAAGGTCCGCAGGCGCATCGTGCCGCCCTCTTCCTTTTCGGCAATGGCTCCGGCCTTGCCGATGAATTCGCAATCCTTGTCATAGGCAACAAACCGCGACAGGCCGCATTCCAGCGGACCGTAGACAGGCCGGTATTCGCGTGCCCATGAGCCGAAATTCTTCTCAAGCCTGAGAGCATTGAGCGCCCGGCTACCGACAGGACGAATGCCCTGATCAGCCCCGGCTTCCATGATCAGATCATAGACGTAACGCTGGTATTCCGGGGCCATCCAGATTTCATAACCGAGATCACCGGTGAAACTGACACGGCCGATGATGACCGGCGCCATGCCGAGGTCCAACTCACGCACATCCATAAAGGCCATGGCCTCATTGGAGACATCTTCATCGGTGAGTTTTTCAAGTACCGCCCGGGCATTCGGCCCGGCAATCGACAGCCCGGCAAGCCCCTGCCCCATCGGGGCAATCTCAACATCGATATCATCGGCGAGGTGATCAATGAACCAGCGCATATGATAGTTTTCGGCAACGCCGGAGCCGATGACGAGGAACGTTTCATCATCAAGACGGGCAAGGCTGAAATCACCGATCACCTTGCCGTCCTGCTTGAGCATCGGGGCCAGCGTCATGCGACCCGGACGCGGGATCCGGCAGGCGAGCATGGTATCGAGCCAGGCTTCGGCATCACTGCCGGTGATCATGTATTTGGCAAAACCTGACGTTTCAAGGAGACCGACGCCTTCACGAACAGCCCGGGCTTCATTGCCGACGTGATCAAAATCAACACTGCGCCGCCACGAGAACACATCCGTGAGCCCTTCAGGGGCAAACCAGAGCGCCTGTTCAAGGCCGTAAGCCGCCCCGAACTGGGCCCCGGCATCCTTGAGCCGGTCATAGATCGGCGTTGTCATCAGCGGCCGACCGGCGGTGAGCTCTTCATTGGGATAGCGGATCGAAAAGCGGCGCGAGTAGTTCTCGCGGACACGGGCGTTGGTGTACTGCATCGTGGCATAATCACCGAAACGGCTGATATCCATGGCCCAGACATCAAAACCGGGATCACCGTTGATCATCCAGTTGGCGAGTGACAGGCCGACACCACCACCCTGGCTGAACCCAGCCATGACACCGCAGGCACACCAGAAATTGGTCATCCCCCGAACCGGGCCGACCAGCGGGTTGCCATCAGGGGCAAAGGTGAACGGGCCGTTGATGATCTGCCGGATACCAGCATTCTCGAACGCCGGAAAATGCTTGAAGCCGACTTCCAGTGACGGGGCGATCCTGTCAATATCAGGTTCCAGCAGCTCGTGGCCGAAATTCCACGGTGTTTCCTTTTCAGACCACGGCACACAGGCGCGTTCATAGGTGCCCATCAGCATCCCGCCGCGTTCCTGCCGCAGATAAAGCTCACCGTCGAAATCAACGACATGGATCACTTCCTTACCGGTTTTCTCGTTGATCTCTTTGACCTCGGGCATATCTTCGGTCAGCAGATACATATGCTCCATGGCAAGAACCGGCAGTTCGAGCCCGACCATGCGGCCGATCTCCCTCGCCCAGAGCCCGCCGCAATTGACAACGTGCTCCGCCCGGACAACCCCCTGATTAGTTTCGACAATCCAGGTGCCGTCTTCTTCCTGAGTCAGGCTTTCAACCTTGGTATTGGTGAAATAGGTGGCGCCGTTCTTGCGTGCAGCCTTGGCATAGGCATGGGTCACGCCATAGGGATCAAGATGGCCTTCGATCGGGTCATACATCCCGCCGACAAACTGCTTCGGGTCGATCAGCGGCATCAGCTCGGCGGCTTCTTCTGGGGTGATCAGCTCAAGCCCCCGCATCCCGAGATACTTGCCCTTGGCGTGGATGCCCTTGAGCCAGTCAAAGCGTTCCGGCGTCGCCGCCATCATCACCCCGCCAGTGATATGCATGGTCAATTCCTGACCGGACAAATCCTCGATTTCCTTGTAGAGGTCGATGGTATACTGCTGCAGTTTGGCGACATTCGGATCACCGTTGATCGTGTGCATCCCGCCGGCTGCGTGCCAGGTCGATCCGGACGTGAGTTCCGACCGTTCCAACAGCATGACATCCTTCCAACCCAGTTTGGTCAGGTGATACAGCACCGACGCCCCGACAACGCCTCCGCCAATCACAACAACTCGGGCCTGATCCTGCATTTTGTCCGCCATGTGTATACTCCCCCCGGTATCAGAAATCTGTTGGTGCGCCGCCTTCTTCGCGGCGTTTTTCCATGAAGGCCACCAGTTCTTCATGGATGGCATCATCAAGCGGTGGCGGTGTGTATTCCGCCAGTATCGATTTAAGGACGGCATTGGCCTTTTGTTCAACACGCATACCGCCGCTTTCCTGCCAGGTTTCAAAATTCCGCCAGTCAGAAAGGAACGGGCTGTAGAAGGCATCCTTGAACCGCCGCTGGGTGTGGTCGGCAGCAAAGAAATGGCTGCCTGGCCCAACTTCCTTCATGGCCTCAAACGCCAGCGCATCATCGGAAATATCGAGCGGCTGGTTGAGATAGATCATCTGCTGGATGATCTCGCAATCCATGATGACTTTTTCAAAACAGGCGGTCAGTCCGCCTTCGAGCCAGCCCGCCGCGTGATAGACCATGTTGCAATGCCCGGCCGATACAGCATTGAGCGACTGCACGCTTTCCCATGTTGCCTGGCCATCGGGATAGTTGGCGGCATTGGCGTTGGAGCCGCGCCAGGGCAGACCGTAGCGACGGGCGAGCTGCCCCGAGATCTGCATCGCGCGGATATATTCGGGTGTCCCGAAGGCCGGTGACCCCGATTTCATATCAACATTTGACGTGAAAGCCCCATAGACAACAGGGGCGCCCTTGCGGACAGCCTGTAACAGCACAAGCGCAGCGAGGAATTCGGCATTCTGCTGGGTAACAGCCCCCACCACCGTTGCTGGAGCCATGGCCCCGGACAGCGTGAACGGACTGACGACGACAACCTGGCCACGGCGGGCCGCACGCATCGCCCCGTCGAGCATCGGCCAGTCATGCTTGAGCGGCGAGGAAGAGTTGATATTGGTAAACATCCGCGGTTCAGCCTGAAATTCTTCCTCGGTCAGGCCGCCGCCGATACGGACCATTTCCATCCCGTCCTCGATCCGTTCCGGGCCGAGCGAATAGGCGTGGATCACTTTGTCGGTCAGGGTCAGCATATCGTAGACGCAATCGAGATGGCGCACCGATGCGTGGATATCCACCGGCTCAACAGGGTATCCGGCAATGAAATGGAGGCAGTTGAAATACTGTGTCAGTTTCAGCAGATTCTGAAAATCGGGGCGTGAGCCGACCCGGCGGCCACCATCCAGGTCAGAAACATTGGGGGCGGAGGCGACAGTCGAATAGACCGTATGCCTGCCGCCAAGATGGATTCGGTGATCAGGGTTGCGCGGTGTGATGCTGAACTCCGCCGGGGCCGCGTTGATCGCATCAGCGACAAGGGCCCTGTCCATGCGGACATTCTTTGTTGTCCAGTCCACCTCGCAGCCCAGATCGGACAGGATTTCAAGCGCTTCATCGTTGAGAAAGAGAATACCCAGTTCTTCAAGAACACGCATTGAGGTATCATGGATACGGTCAAGGGTTTCTTCATCAAGCGGTTCGACAGGCCGGTCGATATATTCCGGCAGCAACCAATCCAGCTGTTGAATGGCAGGGGCCGTGCGATCGGTATTACCTCGACTGCGGCGGCGCGCTGAAACACGTTGTGCGGACATCATATTCTCCCTCTACCACCCTCAGATTAGAGCAGGAATAACCCTCAATATGCCAGAATGAGACCATTTTGGTCGGATTTTCGCCCTCGGCTTGATGGGGACTTGCCTGAGCGCCGGAAAATCCGATACTTAACAGTCATGACAGCACAGCAACAAACCCCGGCCTGCCCGAAGATCCACCTTATTCTGGGCGGGGCCCGATCCGGTAAGACAGCCCATGCCGAGGCCGAAGCACTGGCCCGTGCCGGTGGGCGGAAACCCTTTTATCTGGCAACCGGACAGGCTTTTGATGATGAGATGAAGGCCCGTATTGTCCGCCACCAATCGATCCGGGGAGAACGCTTTCACACCCTTGAAGAGCCGATGAATATCGCCGCTTCAATCAGAAATCTTGAACCCGGCGCGGTGCTGCTGGTGGACAGCATCGGCACCTGGATCACCAATCTGATGCTGGCTGAAGGCAATCTTGAAGAGATCACCGCTGACTGCCTGGATGCCTTGCGGGAAACCAGCGGTGAGGTGGTGCTTGTCTCCGATGAAACCGGGCTCGGGATTGTCCCGGACAATGCCATGGCACGGCAGTTCAGGGACCATATCGGGATGTTCAACCAGCAGGTCGCCTCAATGGCAGATCGCGTCGTTCTGGTCGTAGCCGGGCTACCCCTCATCATCAAGGATAATGACGCCTAGACATGAAGACCTGCCATGACCATTGACGACTACAATAACCGTATCGCCTCCCTGCCCCAGCCTGACACATCCGCTGTCGAGGCCGCCACCGCACGCCAGTCACAACTGACCAAGCCGCCGGGGTCGCTTGGTCGGCTTGAGGATATCGCGATCTGGATGGCGGGATGGCAAGGTCGGGAAAAGCCGCAAATCGATACCGCCACCTGCCTTATCTTTGCCGGGAACCACGGTGTGACAGCCCAGGGGGTTTCAGCCTTTCCAGCAGAAGTTACCGCCCAGATGGTGGCAAACTTTGCCCATGGCGGGGCGGCGATCAACCAGCTCTGCCAGGCTGGCGGGGCGGAACTGATTGTCACGCCGCTCGAGCTTGATAACCCGACTGCTGATTTCACCACAGGCCCGGCGATGACGGCTACCGAAACCCTTGCAGCCATGGCCACCGGGGCCGAGCAGATCCCCGATCATGCCGATATTCTGCTTGTCGGGGAGATGGGGATCGGCAACACGACCGCCGCCGCGGCCATTGCCCATGCTGTTTTTGGCGGGGCAATCGAAGGCTGGGTCGGTCGCGGCACGGGCGTTGATGATGACGGCCTTGCCCGCAAAGCCGATGCCATTCGCCGTGGCATGGAGGCCAATACCGATCAACTTGGAACCGGGCTGGGTATTCTCGCCGCGTTTGGCGGGCGGGAGATGGCCGCCATTGCCGGTGTTGTGCTGGAAGCCCGCCATCGCCGGATCCCGGTACTGCTCGACGGTTTTATCGCCACCGCTGCGGCACTGCCGCTGTTCAAAGACAACCCCGAAGGCCTTGACCACTGCCTGATCAGCCACCGGTCGGTCGAACCGGGCCACAGCCTCATCATCAACCATACCGGCAAGCGGCCGCTTCTGGAACTGAACCTGAGGCTCGGTGAAGGCAGCGGTGCAGCGACTGCCCTGCCGCTTGTTCGGGCAGCCGTCGCCACCCATAGCGGCATGGCAACCTTTGCCGAAGCCGGGGTATCGGAGGGCGAATGACCACCGGCCAGCCTTCCGCAAAACTGCTCTATCTTGATATTCTGGCCGCGGCGATGCTGCTGACAAGGATCCCTGTGCACTGGCCGGAACATGAAACACCTGAAACAGACCGCAGCTACTGGGCTTTTCCGGTGATCGGGGTCGGTGTTGCCGCCATGGCCGCCATCCCTGCGGGGCTGCTGGTTCATTATGGGATGCCCGGGCTTGCCGCTGCCCTGCTGGCGCTGGCGGGGATCGCTGTTGTGACCGGTGGTCTGCATCAGGACGGGCTGGCCGATGTGGCTGACGGGCTGGGCGGACGTGACCCTCAATCACGGCTGCGGATCATGCGCGACAGCAGCGTCGGCAGTTACGGTATTCTGGCCCTGATCTTCACAACCGGTATCAGCACCGCCTGTCTTGCAGCGATTGCTGCTGAAGGCGGGATGACCCTACTCCATGCCATGATCACCGCTGCTGCGCTTTCCCGGGCAATGATGGCTGTTCAGCGCCATGTCAACGCCACCCCGGATGAAACAGGTCTCGCCAGTATGACAGGCCGGCCTTCCGCCACCGTTGCGATTTCGGCGGTTCTGCTGGGCAGCATCATCGCGATCAGTTTCAGCGGCATCGGGGCAGCGTTTATGCTGGTGGGTGCAGGCCTGTTCGTTACCTGGCTTTTGGGGCGGTTTCTGCACTCCCTTATCGGCGGCGTCAACGGCGATGGCCTCGGGGCAACACAGCAGCTGAGCGAAACCGTCATGCTGGTGATCCTCGCCATGGCAGCGGCGTGATGGAACGACTTGATCTTTTTCTGGTTCGCCATGCCCCGGCGTTCCATCCGAAAGGGATTGTCCCCCCCCATGATCCTGACGCCGATTGCACCGAAAGCAGTGCTTTTGCCAGCCTCGCCCGTGCCCTGCCTGAAAAGTCACCTTGGTGGGTCAGCCCCCTCACCCGCTGCCGGATGACCGCC
>JBMHCY010000049.1:0-20436 GCA_049889655.1 Puniceispirillales bacterium (SeqCode) | reverse complement strand
GATGATGAAATGCAGAAAATCGGTGCCAAATTCGTCATTAACCCCAAGGTGATCGAAGTCGCCGCCCCGGCCTCGACCGCCGATACAGTCGAACAGTTCGTGGCAACCACCCAGACCAAGCGCAAGCGCGAAACCCTGCGTGATCTTATCCACGCCGAGGATGTCGCCAACGCTGTCATCTTCTGCAACCGCAAGCGCGATATCAGCACCCTCAAAACCTCGCTGGAACGGCACGGATTTGATGTGCTGGCGCTGCATGGCGATATGACCCAGTCAGCCCGGAATGAGGCTCTTGCCAAGTTCAAAAACGGTGAAGTGCCGCTGCTGGTGGCCAGTGATGTGGCCGCGCGCGGGATCGATATCGCCGGGCTGTCCCATGTGTTCAATTTCGATGTGCCGCACAATCCTGAAGATTACGTCCATCGGATCGGCAGGACCGGACGGGCAGGCAAATCAGGCCGCGCCTTCACGCTGGTGGCCAATGACGATGACAGCAAAGCAATCCGCGCGATCGAAAAACTCATCGGCAAGACCATCACCCCTGTCGACGCTGATACCGGCAGCGAGGACAAGCCCCGGGAAGACAAGCCAAAGTCACAGAAGAAGGAAACAGCCTCTTCGTCGCGGCGAGGCTCCCGCAACGGCAATACCCACGATGAGCGTCCGGCCCCGCCGGAAAGCCGTGGAGACAGTTTCCGTGATACCGATCACGTTCCAGCATTCCTGACGCGATAAGCGCTATTGTTTCAGTGCCTTACCAATAACTTCTGATAAATCACTTGAAATATTTTCAAGGGTTTTCAGGTTGGCCAATGCGCCCTTGATCAGTGCCTGACGATCATCACCATAGCGGCCAAACCGTGTCAGCGGCAGGGCCATGCGGGCAGCGATCTGGGGATTGCGCGCATCGATCTGGCCGATATGCCGTGCCAGAAAACGATAGCCGCTGCCGTCATCAGCATGAAAATGCCGGGTATTGATCATGCCGAAGACCGACAGTACTGACCGCAATTTGTTGGGGTTGTTGCTGTCAAATGCCGGATGCTCCATCAGGGTTTCGCAATGGGCCGGGGTGGAAACAAGCGGTGCCGAGGATTCAAGCGCAAACCATTTTTCCATCACGAGGCTGTTCTCGGCCCAGCGTTCAGCAAAATCGGCCAGTGCCTCAGCCCGGATCGCCCCGTCAGTCTGGTTGAGGGCCGCGAGCCCGGCTTCCGAGATCGTCATGTTGCGGCTGCGGCTCATCGCCAGGGCGTGATGCTGGGCGTCGTCACTGCCCGCCTTAACAGCCAAAATGATAAACCGGGCATAAAGCGCCCTCTCCTGGGCTGTCAGCTCATCCTCACGGCCCTGAAAGGCCGCCAGCCCTGCTTCAGTCAACGGGGCGAGATGCCCGGCAAGTGCTGTCAGCATCCGGTCACGGGCATCAAACACCACCAGCGGGTCCGGTGTTTCCAGCATCCCTTCCATGATCGACTGAGACGGCAGTTTGAGAATACGTGCCTTTTCCGCGCCGTCGAGCCGGTCATCTGCCAGCATTGCGGCGATCCCCCGGCCGAGGCTGTCGAGCCCTTCATCGCGGTGGTCAGCCCCATCGATAATCGCCTTGAGTGTGTTCAGCATCAGCGACTGCCCGGCATCCCAGCGACCAAAAGCATCACTGTCACCAGCCAGCAGGGTCAGCCTGTCGGCGGTGGTCAGGTCATCATCAAGGATCACCGGGGCGGAAAATCCGCGCAGGTAGGACGGCACGGCCCCTTCCGGAACATCCGTGAGGGTGATATGGGCCTCGTGCTGATCAAGGATAACGGTGGCCTGATGATCATCATCGGCATGGTTCCGCCCTTTGATGCGAACCGGCAGATCGGCCCCGTCTTCCCCAACGAGCCCGAGGCTGATCGGCATGACAAGTGGTTTCCGGGGTGTTTCCGCCGCAGTTTCGGGAAGTGTCTGGCGCAGATGCAGCGTCAATTCGCCTGAGGCCAGATCGTGGGAACGGTCAATCCGCAAACGCGGTGTGCCGGCCTGTTCGTACCAGCGGCGGAACTGGCCAAGATCAGCGTTGTTTGCGTCTTCCATGGCGGCGATGAAATCCTCACAGGTCACCGCTGCCCCATCATGGCGTTCGACATAGCGTTTCATGCCCTTCATGAACCCGTCATGGCCGAGGATGGCAGCTATCATGCGGATCACCTCCGCCCCCTTTTCATAGACAGTGGGCGTGTAGAAATTGTTGATCTCGCTGTATTCCTCGGGGCGGATCGGGTGTGCCGTCGGGCCGCTGTCCTCGGGGAACTGGATCGCCCGCAACAGCGCCACATCATCAGCCCGCTTGACCCCGCGCGAGTGCATATCGGCGGTGAATTCCTGATCACGATAGACGGTCAGCCCCTCTTTGAGGGTCAGCTGGAACCAATCCCGGCAGGTGATGCGATTGCCGGTCCAGTTATGGAAATATTCATGGGCGACAATGCCTTCGACACGTTCCAGATCGTCATCGCTGGCGGTTTCATCATCAGCGAGGATGAACTTCGAATTGAAGATATTGAGCCCCTTGTTTTCCATCGCCCCCATGTTGAAATGGCTGACAGCGACGATCATAAAGATATCGAGGTCATAGGCGAGGCCATAGACCTCTTCATCCCATTTCATCGATTTCTTGAGGCTTTCCATGGCATGGCCGGTGCGGTGGGCATTGCCGTGCTCAACGAAAATCTTGAGCGCGACCTGACGCCCGTCCATGGTGGTGAAACTGTCGCTGGCCTCTTCGAGATCACCGGCTACCATGGCAAAAAGATAACTTGGCTTCGGGTACGGATCATGCCAGGTGACAAAATGCCGGTCAGCCCCGAGATCGCCCTTATCGATGCAATTGCCATTGGCCAGCAGCACAGGAAACCGTTTCGGGGCCTCGATGCGGGTGGTGTAGACCCCCATCACGTCCGGCCGGTCAGGATGCCAGGTGATATGACGAAAGCCTTCCGGTTCGCACTGGGTACAGAGCATATCACCGGAGAGATAAAGCCCTTCAAGGGTGGTGTTCTCATAGGGGTTGATCGTGGTGACGGTTTCGACCACGGATTGTTTGCCCACAGGCACGCTGATCTCACCGCTGGAGGGATCAAGATCATCGGGATTAAGGGCACTGCCATCGACGCTGATGGCATCAAGCTGCATTCCGGGCCCGCCCTTCAGCACCAGCGGGGTATTCTTGCGCGCCAGCTGCCGGGTTTCGAGCCGTGCCGTCACCACCGCACGATCATCATAAATGGCGATGGTCAGGTCGACCTTATCGACAGCGTGCGCCGGGGCAGCGTAATCTTTCCGGAAGACAGGGCTGTTCGGCATCGGTCAGGAACTGCCGCCTTCACGGCTTGTGGTATAGGCTTCAAAGCAGTGATCGTTGCAATAGGGCTTGCCCATGACGACATCCTTGCCGCAGAACTTGAAAGCGGTTGTCTTCGGATCACCGATCGGCCAGGAACACTTGCTTCGTGACCAGTCAATATTCCGCAACGCCAGTTTGAGCGGCAGATCAGTCTGATCGATCGTTTCGGCCGGGGCCGGGGCAGCAGCCGCTTTTTTGGCAGCCGGTTTTGATGAAATCGGTGATTGCCGCTTCGGCAGCCCGAGGCGATAGACCTTGCCGGCAATCGCATTGCGGGAAACATCCAGTTCCTCGCCGATCTGCGAAATCGACAGCCCTTTGTTCCAGAGCTCTTTCAGTTTTTCGAGACGTTCTTCTGTCCAGACAAGTGTTTCAGCCATCTCAATGCTCCCTTGTTATTCATCAACCCACATATTCAGGAATACGCCCATCAGATCACGCTGGTAATCCAGCATATGCCGTCCGGCATGAACACGAAGCCCGCGGTCTTCTGCGGCTTTCATCCATGCCGTGACAGCAGGGATCATGATGATATCGGCCACCACCGCTTCCGCCCTGGCCGCAGCCAGATCACACGGCAGGGCATCACCGTCATGGAGACCGAGTGATGTCGTGTTAATGATGATATCGGCCTCGGCCAGTGTGGCCTCCAGACCATCCACCGATGCAACATCAAGCCGGAGTGACGTGCCCACGCCATCCAGCATGGTGACGATCTCCGCAGCCCGAGCTTGTGTCCGGTTGGCGATGGTCAGGCTGGCAGCATCGGTTTCGGCCAGAGCCGCGGCAATAGCCCGCGCCGCGCCACCGGCACCGATCATCAGGATATTCTTACCGACAAGCGCAATCCCCTCACCACGCAGCCCGGCGACAAAACCCTTGCCGTCAAAATTATCACCAATCAGGCGACCATCCTCAAACCGGACAGCGTTGACCGCATCGGTCAGCCTTGCGGCAAGGCCGAGTTCATCACAGATTGCTGCCAGTTCCATCTTGTGGGGGATCGAGACGCAGACACCACCAAAATTCGGCACACGGGCCAGCGACCGCATCGCATCGGCCAGATTTTCCGGCGTGATATGCAACGGAACCATCACAGCATCAATGCCCCGTTCCTCAAAAACCGGATTGTAGACCATCGGCGCGCGGACATGGCCGATCGGGTCGGCGATCATGCCGTAAACACGTGTATGACCGGTAATGTTGAGGGGGGGTGTCGTAGCCATGCCTCATCCTACTTATTCCGTGCCATCGGGCAAGAAAAAACAGCCCCGTTCAGGTCGTATCGCCAAGACGGTAGAGGGCCGCCTGATCAAACATGGCCGGGGCCGGGGCGAGCCTCGCCAGCATTGCCTGAACCCGGGCTTCATGGTCGCGGGCGATCGTCTCCGCCTCAGCAACCGTGACCTGGGTGAAATGGACAGCCGTCCCCGGCCTCAGGCGAGCCAGCCGCGGCAGGTCCGTGCTGATGACCGTGGCGATTTTGGTATAGCCGCCGGTTGTCTGATGATCCGCCAGCAGGATGATCGGCTGGCCGTTACCGGGCACCTGCACTGATCCGGTGACGATCCCGTCTGAGGGAATGTCAGCATTGTCGATATGGCGAAGCCCCGGGCCTTCAAGCCGCATCCCCATGCGGTTGAGCATCGGCGTGACCGTGAACGGGGCCTCAAAAAACAGGGCCAGGGCCTCTTCGGTGAACCGGTCATCCTGAGGCCCGGCACAGGCCCTGATCATTGTTACATCGCCGGTCATCAGGTCTCCGCCCTGCCATTCCGGGGCCTCGGTCTCTGCCGGATCACCGAGCGGCAGGATCATCCCGTCCTTGAGCACACCCCCGTCAACCCCGCCAATCCCGGCATTGGGCGACGTCCCGCGTGAGCCATAGAGAAGCGGTGTCGCTATGCCGCCGGAAACAGCCAGTGTCACTGTATTGGTATCGGTGAGCGGGCCGAGCCTGATTTTCTGCCCCGCGATGAGATCAACCGACCGGTTGGCCGGAACCTGAAGGGCCATGCCGCTATCATCGCTAACCACCAGATGCCCCTCGCCGGTTCCTGTGAGGGCGACCCGGGCCGGGGCCAGCAGTTCCACCCCGAGACCGCCAAGGCAGATTTCGAGCACCGCCGCCTCTTCAGGATTGCCGACAAGCGCATTGCCAAGCCGCATGGCATCACGGTCAAGCACACCGCCTTCGGGCATACCGAGAGCCTGATACCCGCCCCTGCCCTTGTCCTGGATGGTGGTGTGGGGGCCCGCTGTATCAATCCGGATCGACCGCATCAGGCATCATCCTCTGTGATGGTGGTGATGACCTGCTCACCGGCAGAAACGCGCTGTTCAAGATCGGCAAAACTGGCCGCATCGACGGCAGTGAAGGACACACGATCCCCCGGGCGGAACAGGATCGGGTCTTCCCGGGCCGGATCAAATGGCCGGACAGGCACCCGGCCGATCAGATTCCAGCCGCCCGGGCTTTCCAGCGGGTAAATCACCGATTGATCCATGGCAATGCCGAGACTGCGGGCAGGCACAACAGCCCTCGGGCTCGATTTACGCGGCAGGTAGAGCGCCTCATCCACCCCCTTCAGATAGCCGAGCCCGGGCATGAACCCCATGATGGCGACCGTCAGCGGCCTCGCCGTATGCCGCTGGATAACCTCATCCGGATCAAGCCCGGTCGCCGCCGCCACGTCATTGAGATCAGGGCCATACTCGCCACCATAGACGGCAGGGATGCACCAATGGGTGCCTGATGATGCCCCCAGGGGGTTGAGCCCGGGCAGCAACGCATCGACATATGACTTTATTTCATCACTTGAAAATAAACGCGCATCATATTGAATACAAACGTTATTAAGTCCCGGGATCAGGTCACGGATTGCGGCGGCAAAAGGCGGAGGTTGATCCTTCAGCTCCTGTGCCAGCTGGCGGGCAAGGACTGTCGCCTCATCCATGGGATGATCATCGAAACAGACGATCACGCCGCTATCCCCGGCGGTACGGTAGCGTTGATGTAAAGAGCCTCTGGCCATGATAAAATGATGTTTCTGTTTTGCCCCCTTCAAGGTACTCTTTTTTGGCAAAAGCGCAATCAGGAGGATAAGGCGAATGGCCCTCTTTAATCTCAACGCGGATATGGCCGAAGGATACGGCCCCTGGACGATGGGGGATGATGAAGGCCTGCTTGATATCATCCAGACAGCGAATATCGCCTGCGGCTTCCATGCCGGTGATGCCAATATCATGGCGCGGGTGATGGCTGCGGCCCATGACAAAGGCGTGAGTATCGGTGCCCATCCCGGGTTTCAGGACCTGCACGGCTTTGGCCGCCGCCAGTTGCGGCTGTCGATGGCGGAGATTGAAAACCTGATCGCCTATCAATTGGGGGCCGCCCTTGCCATGGCGGATCTTGTCGGGGCGCAGGTCACCCATGTCAAGCCGCATGGGGCGCTCAACAACATGGCGGCGGTTGATACTGAAATGGCCGGGGCGATTGCCCGTGCCATCAAGGCGGTTGACCCGCAACAGATCATGCTGGCCCCGGTCCTGAGCGCCATGGTCACCGCCGGGCAGGATGCCGGGCTTATTGTTGTTGAAGAAGTTTTCGCCGATCGGGCCTATATGCCTGATGGTCAGCTGGCCCCACGGTCTCGCCCTGATGCGATGATCCACGATCCCGAAAAGGCCCTTACCCACTGCCTGCGGATGCTGATGGAAGGGGAGATTCTGACGCTGGACGGCTCGCGGCTGAAGACATCAGGCCGGTCGATCTGTGTTCACGGGGACGAGCCCTCGGCCCTTGCCATGGCCGGGTTTATCCGCAAGGGGCTTGAGGCAGAAGGCCTGAGCCCTGCCCCCCTGCCCGATCTTGCGGTATAGTTTCAGTCTTCTTCCGGGGTGAAATCGAGACTTGCAGAATTAATGCAGTACCGCTGGCCGGTCGGGGCCGGACCATCAGGGAAGACATGGCCGAGATGCGCTTCACAGGCAGCGCAATGCACTTCCGTCCGCACCATGAAGAATGACCGGTCTGATGTTGTGCCGACACGGCTATCATCCATTGGCTCCCAGAAACTTGGCCAGCCTGTACCGGAATCATATTTCGTGGCTGAAGAAAACAGTGGCTCACCGCAACAGATGCAGGCATAGGTGCCATCCCGCTTTTCATCCCACAACGCCCCGGTGAAAGCCCGTTCGGTCCCGTGTTTGCGGGTGACCTGAAACTGCTCTTCAGTCAGCATATCTTTCCATTCAGCGTCTGTTCTGGTGATCTTTGGCATGGGAATCTCCGAATGTGTCGATGGCCTGATAAATGCGGGTGGCGGTGGTGATCCAGCAGAGTATCCCGAAACCCCAGGCCAGTACTGTGAAACCGTGCGGGAAAAGGCACATCAGCACGAGCACCAGAATGGTCTCCGTTCCCTCTGTCAGACCGCCAAGATAATAGATCGATTTCTGCCCCCTGCCAGAGGTCTCGATGCCTTTCTTTGCAGCAATCGCGGCAAAGGCCAGAAACGAGGACCCGGTTCCCATGAAACTGACCACGAGAAAGGCTGCCGCCTGCGCGTTTGCCGGATCATGGAGCGCAAAGCCGAGGGGAATAAGCGCGTAGAAGATGAAATCAGTGACGATATCGAGAAAACCACCGAGGTCAGTCACCCCGTGATAGCGCGCCACCGCCCCGTCAAGGCCGTCAAACACCCGATTGAGGATGATGAAACCCAGCGCCAGCCAAATTTCACCCAGGGCCAGCATGGCAAAAGCCACCACACCGAAGCCGAAGCCGATCGCCGTGACGGTGTTGGCGGCAATACCGCGGCGGCCAAGAGCCGCGCCGATCCGGTCTGAGATCGGGTCGATATGGCGACGGATGCGACTGTCAAACATCGGGCGGCCTGATCAGGAATTGGGCACGACGAATATCTGGTCTGGGTAAATCAAATCGGGATCACGGATAATCGACGCGTTCTGCCGGTAGATATCGACATAGCGAATGCCCCGACCATAGGTCTGGTAGGCAATCCGCCAGAGCGCGTCCCCTTTCTGGACCACAACAAGCGTGTTCGATGAAAGTGTTGTCTCAATCTGCCCGCGGCTGAGCCTGAGCCGGGCCGATGCAACGATCGCGCCAGCGTCATCATGGAGCGTCACCTTGATCATGGCCTGATTGGCATCGCTAGCGATCGACTGTCCCAGCTGATAAAGCCCCTGGGGGCCGACGGGTGATGGCGGCGTTTCGGCATCATTCACCGAAAGCCGGACCGATGCCCCGCCTTCGGCACGACCGCCGACCGAAATATAGCCGGGGTTGAAAGCCTGGATGCTGCGGATGGTCACCATCGGTGCCATGGCAACCCGGGGGGCGGCTTCTTGTTCAGCGGCCATGCTGGTGTCAGCCTCGGCCACAGCAGCCGCCTCGGCGGTATCCGGTGCCTGCAGGACAACAACGGGAGCCTCTTCGACCGTATAGGGAACCAGCGCCACCAGCGGCGTTTCATCACCGGAAAGTATCTCAATCACCAGCGCGAGGGCTTCCACCTCGGTTGTGCCGTCAGGATGCGTGACTGTTACCGTCACCAGATGTGAGCCGGGCTCAAGCAAATCATCGGGGACAACCACCCATTCCCCTTGATCGGTAGCAACAGTCGAGCCAATGGTCTTATCACCGATCATCAGGGTGACGGTGGAACCCGGCGGTGCATTACCGGCGATGACAGCTGAACCGTCAGGCCGCACCCGGGCAAGGGTGATGCCGCGATCGGCGGCGGCTTCGGCCCGGGCTTCCTGCTGGGCTTCCTGCAGGTCTTCTTCATCCTGCTGCTGCACAATGGCTTCCGTTTCAGCGGTGGCTTGCTCTGCGGTGGTGGCATCACCGGTCGCCGGGGCTTCGGCCCCAGTCTCAGCGGGTTCAACTTCCGCAGGCTCCGGGGCAGGTTCGGCGGCTTTTTCAACTGCGGTGGTGGCCGCAAGATCAGTTTGTGAAGGTTGCGTGGAATAGAAGAAAACCCCGATCGACGTTGCCGCAACGATGATGGACAGCGCAATGAGGATAAGGGGGGCTTGTTTCATAATCAGTCGCCTTTCACCTGATCATGTTATACGAATAAAAATGATGAGCAACCATCCCATTTAATCATGGAGATCATGGCAGAAAAAAGCCAGAATAGACAGGAATGTGACCGGAGGAACGAGAGATGAAGAAAATCTGTGTGTTTGGCGGGTCTTCCCCCGGTAACGATCCTGCCTTCAGGGATCAGGCCCAGCGCATCGGGGCCATGGCTGCGGCCCGCGGGCTCGGGATTGTCTTTGGCGGTGGACGGATCGGCATGATGGGGGCTGTCTCCGATGCCGCATTTGAAGGCCAGGGCTATGTCCACGGGGTGATTCCCGAGTTTCTCCAGACACTGGAAGTCGCCAGCAGCAACGTTAGCCGCCTGACCGTGACCCAGACCATGCATGAACGCAAAACCATCATGTATGCCGAAAGCGATGCCTTCATCGCCCTGCCCGGCGGCTTCGGCACGATGGAGGAAATCCTTGAGATCATCACCTGTCGCCAGCTGAAAATGCACGACAAACCGATCATGCTGTTCAACCCGGACGGGTTCTGGGATTCGCTGATCACCATGTTCCACCACGCCTCGGAACAGGGGTTTTTGAGGCCGCAGCATCTCAATCTGCTCGATACCATCGAATCCCTCGATGATATCGCTGATTTTCTCGATCAGATCGTCCAGGGGGATTGATCCCTCGCCGCTCTCGGCGTAAACAGGGATAAATTTTTTTGGGGGTGCATCATCATGAGCAAAATCAAAGTCCATACACCGGTTGTCGAACTCGACGGCGATGAGATGACACGGATCATCTGGCAGAAGATCAAAGACAAACTCATCCATCCCTATCTGGACATTGATCTTAAATACTATGACCTCGGCATGGAATACCGTGACGAAACCGATGATCAGGTCACGGTGGATTCAGCAAACGCGATCAAGGAATACGGTGTCGGCGTCAAATGCGCGACCATCACCCCCGATGAAGCCCGGGTTGAGGAATTCAACCTCAAGAAGATGTATCGCTCCCCGAACGGGACGATCCGCAATATTCTTGGCGGCACAGTCTTCCGCCAGCCGATCATCTGCCGCAACGTGCCGCGGCTTGTTCCCGGCTGGACCGATCCGATTGTCATCGGCCGCCACGCTTTCGGGGATCAGTACCGCGCCACCGATCTGCTGATCGACCGTCCGGGCACGCTGACACTGACCTTCACCCCGGATGACGGCTCGGCGCCTGTCAGCCAGGAAGTTTTTGCCTTCCCCGACAGCGGCATTGCCATGGGGATGTACAATCTCGATGAATCGATCCGCGGTTTTGCCCGGGCCTGCATGAATTACGGGCTTGATCTCGGCTGGCCGGTTTATCTTTCCACCAAGAACACGATCCTCAAGAAATATGACGGCCGCTTCAAGGATATCTTTGAAGAAATCTACCAGGCTGAATACAAGGACAAGTTCGATGCGGCAGGGATCACCTACGAACACCGGCTGATTGATGACATGGTCGCCTGCGCCCTTAAATGGAACGGCAAGTTCGTCTGGGCCTGCAAGAACTATGATGGCGATGTGCAATCCGATACCGTGGCCCAGGGTTTTGGCTCGCTCGGGCTGATGACCTCAGTGCTGATGACCCCGGACGGCAAGACTGTCGAAGCCGAGGCCGCCCACGGCACTGTCACCCGCCACTACCGCCAGCATCAGCAGGGCAAGGCCACCTCGACCAACCCCATCGCCTCAATCTTTGCGTGGACGCAAGGTCTCCGCTACCGGGCGAAGTTTGATGACAACGCCGATCTGGCGGGTTTTGCCCAGACGCTGGAAGATGTCTGTGTCAAGACTGTCGAATCCGGCAAGATGACGAAGGATCTGGCCATCCTGATCAGTGCCGACCAGCCCTTCCAGACCACTGATGAATTCCTCGATATCCTCGATGCAAACATGAAAAAAGCCGCCAATTTCTAAGGCGGCTTTTGCTTTAGTTTCAATTTGTTATGAGGCGCAATTTATGTAGTGATTGCGCCTTCGATGGCGGTCATTGCAGCCTCTGCTTTGGCCCCGTCCGGGCCCCCGGCCTGTGCCATATCCGGACGACCACCGCCGCCCTTGCCGCCGAGAGCTTCGGCCCCGGCCCGCACCAGATCAACGGCGTTCAGGCGGGAAGTCGCATCACCTGAAACGGCCACCACCAGCGAGGCCTTGCCGTCATTGCGGGCGATGATCGCCACAACGGTGTTGTCACGCCCTTTGAGGATGGTTTCGGCCATGGGCTTGAGGTCCTTCGGCGGGGTATCGTCGAGAACCCGCTTTTCCAGCGTGAAATCACCGAGGCTGACACTGTTATCCGCGCCGCTGCCACCTTCGGCCAGGGTTTTCCTGAGCCCGCTGATGGTGGCTTCAGCCTTCTTGCGCTCTGCCAGCAACAGGGCGATACGCTCACCCAGCTGGTCGGCAGGAACCTTGAGGGCATTGGCCGCCGCATCAAGGGTATCGAGCTTGCCGGAAAACCAGTCAAGCGCGCCTTTGGAGGTAACAGCCTCGATCCGCCGCACCCCTCCGGCAACAGCACTTTCGCCGGTCACCTTGAAGAGGCTGATATCGCCTGAACGGCGGACATGAGTCCCGCCGCAGAGTTCGACCGACCACGCGGTACGGCCATCGACATCAGATGGCCCGCCCATGGAAACAACGCGAACCTCTTCACCGTATTTCTCGCCGAACAGCGCCAGCGCGCCCTCGGCCATGGCAGCATCCGGGGTCATCAGCCTTGTCGTGACCTCGCTGTTAAGCCTGATCCGGTCATTGACAATGGCCTCAACGCGGCGAATTTCATCAGCATCCATGGCCTTGGTGTGGCTGAAATCAAAGCGCAGGCGATCCGGTGCGACCATCGAGCCTTTCTGCATGACATGATCACCCAGCACTTCGCGGAGCGCTTCGTGCATCAGATGGGTGGCGGAGTGATTCGAGCGCAGAAGATCACGGCGGTCAGCATCGACCTTGAGCCCGACGCTCTGCCCCGGGGCGACCCCGTCGGCAAGAATCTCGGCCTTGTGGACAAACATCCCCGAGGGGGTTTTCCAGGTATCCAGAACCCGCGCCAGGGCCGTATCGCCGCCGGCTTCAAGGATCAGGCCGGTATCACCGATCTGGCCACCGCTTTCAGCATAGAACGGGGTCTGGTTACAGATAATCGAGACGATCTGCCCGGTCTTGACCTTTTCCACTTCCGCATCATCGGCGATGATGGCGGTGATCAGGCCCTCGGCTTCGGTGGTTTCATAACCAAGGAATTCGGTGCTGCCTAGACGGTCAGCAAGGCTCAGGTAGATGGTGGCCATGGCGCTGTCACCGGAACCGGCCCAGGCCTTGCGGGCCTTGGCCTTCTGTTCTTCCATGGCGGCGTTGAAGCCGTCGAGATCCACCTGCCAGTTGAAGCCGCGCATCACATCCTGAGTCAGATCCAGGGGGAAGCCATAGGTATCGTAGAGTTTGAAGGCTGTGGCCCCGTCCAGGGTACCGCCCTCACCCATATCACCGACTTCATCAACCAGAATCTTGAGCCCCCGGCCGAGGGTTTCCTTGAACCGGGTTTCTTCCATCTTCAGGGTTTCGGAAATCAGGCTTTCGGCGCGCTGCAATTCCCCGTAATGACCGCCCATTTCGTGGACAAGCGCCGGCACCAGACGGTGCATCATCGGTTCAATACAGCCCATCTGATGAGCATGGCGCATGGCCCGCCGCATGATCCGGCGCAGCACATAGCCGCGGCCTTCATTTGAGGGCAGAACACCATCGGCGATCAGGAATGACGAAGCCCGCAGGTGATCAGCGATAACCCGGTGCGAGACAGCGTGGTCACCATCACGGGCGACGCCGGAAACCTCGACCGAAGCCGAGATCAGCGCCTGCATCAGGTCGGTATCGTAGTTGTCATGCTTGCCCTGCATGACCGCCGCGATGCGTTCAAGCCCCATGCCGGTGTCAATCGACGGTTTCGGCAGATCGACCCTTTCGCCCGAGGCCAGCTGTTCATACTGCATGAAGACGAGATTCCAGATCTCAATGAACCGGTCACCATCTTCATCGGGAGACCCGGGAGGGCCGCCGGGGATATGGTCACCGTGGTCAAAGAAAATCTCGGAGCACGGGCCGCAGGGGCCAGTATCGCCCATCGACCAGAAATTGTCAGAGGTGGCAATCCGGATGATGCGGTCATCCCCCAGCCCGGCGATTTTCTTCCACCAGCCTGCAGCCTCATCATCATCGTGATAGATCGTGACCAGCAGTTTATCCTTGGGCAGCCCGTAGACATCAGTGATCAGTGTCCAGGCGTGATGGATCGCCTGTTCCTTGAAATAGTCGCCAAAGGAGAAATTCCCGAGCATTTCAAAGAATGTGTGGTGACGGGCGGTGTGGCCGACATTTTCAAGATCGTTGTGCTTGCCCCCGGCGCGCACGCATTTCTGCGAGGTCACAGCCCGGGGAATGGCGCGGGATTCGCCGCCGGTGAAGACATTCTTGAACTGCACCATGCCAGCATTGGTGAAGAGCAGCGTCGGGTCATTCATCGGCACCAGCGGTGATGACGCCACGACCTCATGGTCATTGCGGCTGAAATAATCCAGAAAACTGTTGCGGATGTCGCTGACGGACTTCATTTTTTTCCCTCTCTTCTAGAGGGATGTTTTAGGAAGACACGGGAATTTTGTCCAGCCCTATCACGGCAGAGGGACGGATTTCGATGATTGCCTGTGCTGCCCGCAAAAGCAAACGGCGGCACCATTTCCAGTACCGCCGCCCGTATGTGATTATCAGATGACCTGTCAGCTGGTGCCTTCCGGCGCGTCCTCAGCATCATCCTCAACAGGGTTCTGGTCGAGCATCACATCATCAAAGAGCCCCGCATTCTGCCGCAGCGCATTTTCAATCTCTGTTGCAACTTCGGGGTTGTCCTTCATGAATTGTTTGGCATTTTCACGCCCCTGCCCGATCCGCTGTTCGTTATAGGAGAACCACGAGCCTGACTTTTCGATGAGGTTCGCCGCGACCCCCAGATCGATCAGTTCACCGGTTTTCGAGATACCCTCACCATACATGATATCGAATTCCACAGTGCGGAACGGGGCCGCCACCTTGTTCTTGACCACCTTGACTCGTGTCTGGTTGCCGATCACCTCATCCCGGTCCTTGATCGCACCAATGCGGCGGATATCAAGGCGGACGGAAGCGTAGAATTTCAGCGCATTGCCGCCGGTGGTTGTTTCGGGATTGCCGAACATGACACCGATCTTGAGCCGGATCTGGTTGATGAAGATCACCAGACAGTTGGATTTGGCAATTGACGAGGTGAGTTTACGCAGGGCCTGGCTCATCAGCCTGGCGTGCAGACCGACATGGGTATCCCCCATTTCGCCTTCGAGTTCCGCCCGGGGCACGAGCGCGGCGACACTGTCAATCACCAGCACATCAATCGCCCCGGAACGAACCAGGGTATCAGCGATTTCCAGTGCCTGTTCACCGGCATCGGGCTGCGAGATCAGCAATTCATCGAGATTGACGCCGAGTTTCCGGGCATAGGACGGGTCAAGCGCGTGTTCCGCATCGACAAAGGCACAGGCGCCACCGGCCTGCTGCGCCGCGGCAACAGCATGGAGCGCCAGCGTTGTCTTACCCGAGGATTCAGGACCGTAAATTTCAACGATCCGGCCCTTGGGCAGCCCGCCGATACCTAGCGCGATATCAAGCCCGAGTGAGCCGGTCGAGATCGCCTCAATATCATCGGCCACATCCTGCTGGCCCATTTTCATGACCGAGCCCTTGCCGAAATTCTTTTCAATCTGGCCGATCGCTGCTTCGAGCGCTTTCAGTTTGTCGTTTTTGTTCATTCCCAGTTCCACCACTTGAGCTGCCATGACGAATTCCTTTCTGACACAGTCTGCCGTTGCTGACAATTCCCCGTTTCCGCGTTTTTGCGTTTGCCGCCGGCCGCCCTATTCCGGATCACGACCCACTGCGGGGAATGCTGGTTTTGCCCGGACTGGCCGGTGCTGGCGAGCCTGGGATTCTGATATTTTCATGCTTTGTTCTCATTTGCAAGAACATTTTCATGATTTGTTCTCATTTTTGATTAATCGGTGGAAAACCGGGAGAGGAAAGGCTGTCAATGGCCCCGATGCTGTTTAACTGGTGATCGCCCGGGCGAGCGGCAACCTGATCCAGACACGGCAGCCCCTGCCCCTGTCGATGTTCTCAACACCGTATTCGCCGCCCCAGTCAAGAACGGCACGGGCGACAGCGGAAAGACCGTAGCCGCGCGCGCCTTGCGGGCCACGGGTGGTGACGCCGGGCTCAAAAATATCCTCAGGGTTGATCCCCACCAGCCCCGGGCCGTTATCGGAAACCGAGATTTCGCACCAGTCATCCACCTCACGGACACTGACAAAGGCCAGGGGATGCGAGATTTCCGCCTCGGCAACATTACGGACAAGCTGCAACAGAACACGCAACAGCGGATTGCGGTTGACCTGAACCGGCGAAGTCACCACCGGGCCGAGTTCAACCATCGCATCATTCCCCATGATCAGCGACAGGCTGGGCAGGATGCTTTCGAGGAAGTGATGCAACTCACCCATGGTCATGATCATCGGCCTGTCCATATTCTGGCTGCTGATCAGGTCACGCAGCAGCGAGGACGAATAATGAACGTGTTTCTGGATCAGTTTCAGGTGTTGCGGCAGATCGGTCATCAGCGACTGGCTGGCCTCGAGATGATCGCAGGACGCCAGAATGGCCATCAGGTTGTTGTTGATGTCATGGACAATGCCGCGAACAAAGATTTCCTGCTGATTGATGTCGAGCCGCGAGGTGGCAATTTCTGTTGCCTTGGTCAGCCGTTCATTGATATCGGACTTCTGTTTTTGCCCAGAAGTGTTTTTTTTGGCATTGCCGCGCCCATCGAATGTTCAATCAGCCCCAAACGACATTGGAGAGCAAAACACTGACAAGCTGATCCCGTAGATGAACCCTAGCACACAGATATTAAAGAATGATTAACGCCCATAAAAAACCCCGCCGAATGGCAGGGTTTTTCGCGAAGCACGGCACAATGATCAGTCGTCGCGGTGAATCCGCTCCATGCGTTCGTGGCGTTCCTGGGCATCCAGAGACAGCGAGGCGATCGGCCGGGCCTCAAGCCGCTTGAGGCTGATCGGCTCATCGGTTTCCTCACAATAGCCATAAGAGCCGTCTTCGATCCGGCGCAGTGCTGCTTCGATCTTCGAGAGCAGTTTGCGCTCCCGGTCACGAGTCCGCAGCTGGAGCGACGCATCGCTTTCCATCTGGGCGCGGTCAGTAATATCCGGTTTCTGGAAATTTTCCTCGGACAGTTCTGACAGCGTGCCATTGGCTTCCGACAGCAGCTCGGACCGCCACTTGAGCAGTTTCTGGCGGAAATATTCGATCTGCATGGGATTCATAAACTCTTCCTTCTCGGAAGGCGTATAGCCTTCTGGAAGCACAATCGGGCTGTTCAGATTGACGATGGACTTGGTTTGAGGTGAAAACTTTTCTGTTTTTTTCTTGGTCATGCCATACCACCCTGGTTGATCATTCGTTGTTGTTGAGTTTCAGCCGCCGGATGCGGCTGCCGTGATCATCCCCTGAATACAGCCATGCTTATAGTGTTCTGTCAGACTGCTGGCAAGAGTTTTTAGCCCTATTGGCCAATCACAAAAAAGTGATCGAAAAGACGCTTTAATCACGAATTAGTGATTTGATAACGAATATCTTTTCAAGAAATAATCATCTCAACGTTTCAACAGCGGTCATGAAGGTTGATCCGACAAAACCGAAGGATCAGCCCGATGACAGAAGGAGTGGTTCCGTGAATATTCTGGTTATTGAAGACGATCAGCTTGTCGCCCGCAGCATTGCCATGGCCATCAAGGACGAAGGCCATTTCTGTGAAATCAGCAATACAGCCGAGGAAGGGCTGACCGCAGCCCGTGAAGGTGATTTCGACGCCATCATCCTCGATATCAACCTGCCCGATGGGGATGGCTTCCAGCTGGCCAAGACAATCCGCCGCCTGAATTTGCCGGTTCCGGTACTGGTGGTCTCTGGCCGGGCATCGGTCACCGACAAGGTCGTGGCTCTGCGATCCGGGGCTGACGGCTATCTGACCAAGCCTTTCGACCGTCAGGAACTGGTGGCCAACCTGACGGCGATTGTCCGCCGCGCCAACGGCCATGCCGATTCCAGGATCATCACCGGTCCCATTGTTGTCGACCTGTCGCGACATGAGGTGATGATCGGCAAGGACCGGCTGAACCTGACATCAAAGGAATATCACATTATGGAACTGCTCAGCATCCGCAAGGGCAGCACCCTGACCAAGGCCCATTTCATCAACCATCTCTATGGCGGCATTGATGAACCGGAAGCCAAGATCATTGATGTGTTCATCTGCAAGTTGCGGCGCAAACTCGGGGCCTATACCGGGGGTAAGAACTATATCCACACGGTCTGGGGTCAGGGGTATGTGCTGCGGGATGTGGCCTCGGCCTGACCGGGCCTGCGCGAAAACCGCAATCAGGCCGTGCAAAAAGGGTGTTTTCCGGTGTCATGCTGGTCTATGGTGGCGGCATGACAACGGAAACCCCTCTTGCCCCCGGCGGCGATTACAGCCTTGGTGATTTTGTCTATCTTCCCGATCAGGTGGATTGGGGGGTCGGCCAGGTGCAATCGGTGATCGGCCACCGTGTCACCGTGAATTTCGACCATGCCGGAAAGCAATTGATCAATACCGCGATGGTGCGGCTGATGCCCCTGCCCGCGGAAGGTCTGCCTGCGACAGAATAAACCGTTCCGGCATCTTGTCAGCACAGCGTCTGCGCCTTAGTTATGATGGCATGAGCGTCAAACATTATCCATCCGATCACCCCGACCTGCCGCGCCATCCCAAAACCGGGATTCTGCTTGTTAATCTCGGCACGCCCGATGGCACCGATTACAAATCGATGCGGCGGTATCTCGATGAATTTCTTTCCGACAAGCGCGTTGTCGAAGCCCCGCGCCTGCTCTGGTGGGTGATCCTCAACGGGATCATCCTCAACACCCGGCCGAAAAAATCAGGTGCCGCCTATGACCGGATCTGGCTGAAGGATGATCCGGACGGCTCGCCCTTGCGGAAATACACCCGCCTGCAGGCCGAATATATTGCCGGGAAGATGGAAAAAGCAGTTGCCGAAAACCGGCTGCACGTCTCCTATGCAATGCGCTATGGCCAGCCCTCGATCGCCTCACGGCTTAAGGAGATGAAGGATGCCGGCTGCAACCGGCTGCTGATCGTCCCGCTCTATCCGCAATATGCCGCTGCAACAACGGCCACGGTCAATGACGAAGTCTTCAAATGGATGCTCGACCAGCGCTGGCAGCCGGCCCTGCGGACAGTCGCGCCCTGGCATGATCACCCGCAATACATCACCGCGCTGGCGAAAAGCGTCAAGGCCTCGCTCAAGGGCAAGATGAAAGACCCGGAACAGCACCTGCTTGTTTCCTTTCACGGCATCCCGCAGCGGTATTTCGTTCAGGGCGACCCCTACCACTGCCAGTGCATGAAGACGGCACGATTGCTGCGTGAACATCTCGGCTGGGATGAAGCCCGCTATCATGTTTCCTTCCAGTCACGTTTCGGCCGCGAACCCTGGCTGCAGCCCTATACCGACGAGACCATCGAAAAGCTGGCCCATGAAGGGGTCAAAAACCTCGCAATCATGGCCCCGGGCTTTGCCGCCGATTGTCTTGAGACGCTGGAAGAGCTGAATATGGAAGGCCGTGAGGAATTCATTGAGAACGGCGGCGAGAACTTCACCTATATCCCGTGCCTTAACGCCGAACCCGGCGGCATGGGGTTGATCGAAACCCTGATCAGCGAGAATATCGGCGGCTGGCTCTAGGGCCCTCTTACTTTCTGACCTTGTACACCACACTTAATGTATGTACATTAAGTGTGTGATCTATGAATGGGACAAGAATAAACAAAAGCAAACCCTGATAGATCGCGGGGTTAATTTTGCTGATGTGGTAAGGCTTAACTGGGATCTGGCATTGACCCGAGAAGATAAACGCCAGGATTACCAGGAAAACCGATATGTTACGATAGCACCTATTGATGACCGTCTGCATATTGTTGTCTGGTGCAAACGTCGCGAGAATATTCGCATCATCAGCCTGCGCAAAGCCAACCAGCGAGAGGAGAAATTCTATGACGAAAAAATCCTACATCGATGACAATGGCGAGGTCATGGAACTCGATGAGCAATGGTTCAAGGAAGCCTCATTCGGACGCCCGCCCTTGCCGCCGGAAGAGCGCAAGGAACGCATTACGATCCGTCTCGATAAAGATATTGTTGAGGATTACCGCGCCACCGGCAAGGGATGGCAATCACGCCTCAATGCCGACCTGCGCAAGGTGAAGGAAACAGGATAATCAGCACCCTCTTTCCCCGGTTCGATGAACCTGCTATAACCCCTTTTGCGCGGCCGTGGTGTAGTGGTAGCACAAGAGCCTTCCAAGTTTGTATTATCTCAATTATTTGTATTGAAAATTATTTTTTGCCAAATTTCCAAGTGCAAAAACACCATCAAAAAATCGAAATAGTGACATAACAATTACCAATCACAAAAAAGTGATTTGTAATACTTGTTCTAGCCATGATCAAAGTAGGCCTGACTTAGCATCTGTAGGCCAATCAGCTGGTATGCAGAGGAGGTCTAAATGCGCCTCACTCCAACCGAATACGATTTCATGATGACAAAACGGACGCGCCTGCTGCGCGAACAAAGGGGGTGGAAACTCAAAGACATGGCTGATGTGCTGCAGATCCCGATGACAACATACCGAAATTATGAGTTCCGCAGCGTCCTGCCTGTGGCATTAATAATTCCGTTCTGCAAGATTGTGGATATTGATGTGGAAACCTTTCTCTC
>JBMHCY010000048.1:0-7971 GCA_049889655.1 Puniceispirillales bacterium (SeqCode) | reverse complement strand
GGCAGGAAGATCATGCTGCCACCGGCCAGCAGAATGACATTGCTGGCAACAAAAAGCCCGTGGGTGTGGAAGATCGGCAGGGCGTTGAGCAGCACATCATCGGGGCCGAACCGCCAGATATCGGCCAGCCCGCGGGCATTGGTCAGCAGGTTGTTGTGGGTCAGCATCGCGCCCTTGGATCGGCCTGTTGTCCCGGACGTATAGAGCAGGGCGGCGAGATCATCCGCATCACGGGGCACCGGATCGAACTGATCCGGCATCGTCCCCGCAGCATCCATCAGGCTGCCCCCACCGGCGGCGTCAAGGGTCATGAGCTGCGCCCCAAGGGCCGTGCAGACAGAACCGAGATCAGCCGCACTTGCCGGATCACAGATCACCAGACCGGCGCCGCTATCCTCAATGAAATAGCGTAATTCTTCCACCGTGTAGGCGGTGTTGAGCGGCAGGAAGATCACCCCGGCCTGAAGTGCTGCGGCATAGAGTGCGAGCGCTTCCGGGGATTTAGCCACCTGAACCGCCACCCTGTCCCCCGGCTTAAGCCCGGCCGCCTTGAAGACATGGGCGATCCGGGAGGCCATCCGCAGAAAATCACCATGGCTGATGACCGGGGCTTCCGGGCGGATGATGAAATCAGTGTCCTGGCCAAGGTGATGACCGAAAAGGGCATCAAAGAGGATGTTTGCCATGGGGGGTGATCCTGAACGGGTTAGGGCAATTGCGCGTCGAGGCAGGCTCTTGAAAACAGTCTTCTCTGTCAATAAGATCATATTCACGCGCAAATGTAAAAAGGGTGTGGCCATGCTGAACAATGATCAGGTCGCGCATTATCAGAATCAAGGCTGGGTTTCCCCGATTGATATCTATGATGCTGATGAGATTGCCACCATCCGCCGTGATCTTGAGGATGCTGAGCAGACCTGGCCCGATGCGCTCTCTGGGCCCGGCCGCAACAACGCCCATCTGGTGTTGCCAGTGCTCGACCGCATCGCCCACGAAACACGAATCCTTGATGCTGTCGAACAGCTGATCGGCCATGATATTCTGATTTCCAGCACCACGCTCTTTATCAAGGAGCCGCACACCAAGGGTTTTGTCAGCTGGCATCAGGATGCGCGTTATGTCGGCCTGGAGCCGCATAACTGGGTCACTGCCTGGCTGGCGATCACCGATGTGACTGAAGAAAACGGCTGCATGTATATGCTGCCCGGATCGCATCAACAGCCGCTTGTCGAGCATGACGACACCTATGGTGAGGATAACATTCTGACGCGAGGCCAGACGATCCATGGCGTCGATGAAGACAAAACCGTGCCCGTGCTGCTCAAGGCGGGGCAACTGTCATTGCATCACCCCCGGGTGATCCATGGCTCAGGTGCAAACATGAGCTCGAAACGGCGCATTGGCTTTGCCATCCAGTCCTATATCGGCGGTGATGTCGAACAGGTCTATGGCCGGATCATGGTGCAGCAGGCACGTGGCAGAAACTCACGCATTCCCGAACATATCGGCCGTGTCCAAGATGCCATGGCCGAAGACCAGCAGCAGCAATGGCAGGATGCCAATGATGCCCTGTCAGCCGTGTTCTATGAAGGTGCCGAGAAAAAAGGCAAATACTGAGCGGCTTCCATGTTGTTCCGCCGCGCCCCTTGCCGGATGCGGGCGGCGTTCTAAGTGAATTGATACGACCGTAAAACCGGATAATTTTGTTTTGGGGGATGATGGATGCAAGGAGCATGCCATGAAACCGCTCAACACAATCATTGTCGCCATACTGGTCTTTTTCATCGGGATCAGCCTTTATGTTTATCAGCAAAGCCACCTGAAAGCCGCCCTCTGGACCTTTGGGTTCTATTATATCGTCTGGGAAATGATGGTATCAAAGTTCATGCAAATTGACCGCCATGGTGATCTCAGTGATGCCGATGATGGCAACCGCAGCGGTGGATAGGCAGGCTGCAGCGGCAGGCGATCACCCTTTTTCCAGAACAAGCCCGATCCTGAAGACCATATCATCATCATAGGGGCGGCCGACAATCTGCACCCCTGTGGCGACACCTGTCGGCGCAAAGCCTGACGGCACGGAAAGCACCGGATGGCTCGACAGCATATTGAATGGCGGGGTCATCACCCAGCCCAGAAACGGTGACCGTGACTCGCCGTTGATGACCATCGGCTCTGTCAGCGGATCAAATGTTGCTGGAATTCCCGGGATCGCGGTTGTTGGACAGATGAGGGCATCATACCCTGCCATTGCCCGGGCGAACTGCCCACCGACACGGCCGGCTGTCTCAAGGGCCCGCAGGTAATCTACGGGGCTTGAAGAAAGGCTTCTTTCGGCGAATGCCCGGGCGTAATCCGTCATCATTTCCGATGCCTCAAGGGCAGGGGCAATCGAGGTTCCGAAGACATGGACAAGGTGGTCTTCCGCCGCCTTTTCAAGGCTGATATCCCAATCGAGGCTGATCTCCTCAACCACGGCCCCGGCCTCGCGCAGGATCTCGGCCATGGCGCGGGTGTTGGCCTCAACAACGGGATCAACAGCATAGAAACCGAGATCAATTGACAGTGCGATGCGAAGTCCTTTCACCGGGGGCTGGTCAACAGCAATCGTCTTTTTCGGGGAAAGCGTGGTGGCATCTTCCGGATGAGGCCCGGCCAGCACATTCTGGAAGAGGATTGTATCGGCAACGGTGCGGGCCAGAGGGCCGGTATGGCAGTAGAAATCCAGATTGAACGGCACGTCGACCGGCGTCCGGCCTTTTGGGGGTTTGTAGCCGACAACACCGCAGCATGATGCCGGAACACGGATCGACCCGGCGATATCCGATCCTGTGGCAAGGCTCGTGCTGCCGGAGGCCAGTGCCGCCGCCGCCCCGCCGGAAGACCCGCCGGGGGAATAGTCGGTGTTCAGCGGGTTCCGCGTTACCCCCCAGCGGCGTGACCGGGTGAACAGTGCACAGGAAAATTCGGGTGTTGCTGACCGGGCATGGACAATGCCGCCGGCCTCAAGAACACGCTGGTTGATCGGCGAGGTGGCGGGCTGTGGGGCATCGGTCATGGTCAGCGACCCGGCAGAAGTGGGCTTTCCGGCGATATGGCCGGAATCCTTGATCGCCACACAAAGCCCTTCAAGCGGTCGCGGGGCCTCGCCCTTACCGATGTAGCGGCTTTCAGCCTCCCGGGCAGCGGCAAGGGCTTCATCAAAATAGGTATAGGTAAAGGCGTTGATCGTGGCGGCGGATTTTTCCACCCGGTCGATCAGGGCTGTTGTGGTTTCCACCGGTGAAAACTCTTTCCGGCGAAAGCCCTCCAGCAAGGCGGTGGCGGGCCTCATGGCCAGATCATCAGCGGTCATCGGCCTCTCCCTTTTCAGTGACGCTGATAATGCTGTCACGCATCACCGTCATGATATGGTCGATATCGTCAGGGCTGCAGATATAGGGCGGGGCGATGGCCAGGATATCGCCAATGGTGCGGAAAAAGACGCCGCGGCGGATCGCCTCTTCACCCACCCGACGCCCGAGCCCCGGGCCATAAGGCCCGTCAGCCGGAAACTCGACGGCGGCAAGCATCCCCTGGCAGCGGGTATCCAGTACCGCTGGCATCTGGGCAATCCTTTCAAGCCCGCGGGTGATCTGTGCCCCCAGTTCTTTGATATGGCGGGGCAGGTCCATTTCCTCATAGATGGCGATACATTCCATGGCCACTGCCGCGCCCACCGGGTGGCCGCCATAGGTGACGCCGTGGCCGAGGGTCTCATACTGCCCCGCCAGCCCGGCCATGGTATCCCGCACGTCCCCGGTCAGGGCAACGGCTGACATCGGAAAGACCGAGGCGGTCAACTGTTTCGCCATGACCAGCATATCAGGGGCAAGGCCATAGGTTTCTGAGGCAAACCATTCGCCGGTACGGCCAAACCCGCAGATGATCTCATCGGCGATCAGCAGAATATCGTGGCGTGCCAGGACATTCTGGATTTCATCCCAGTAACCTTCCGGCGGCAGGATCACGCCTCCGGCCCCCATGGCGGGCTCGCCGATAAAGGCAGCGATTGTCTCTGCCCCTTCTTTGTTGATCAGCTCATCGAGCTCGCGGGCCCGGCGTCTGGAAAAGGCGATGGCGCTCTCGCCGGGGTCGGCATCTTTCAGAAAATGCGGTCTGCCGGTGCGGATCACCGCCTCGAGGGGAACATCAAACCCGTCATGGCAATAGGCAAAACCGGTGAGGGCTGCACTCATCTGACCGGAGCCATGATAGGCCCCGTCGCGGGCAATGATGCGCTTTTTGCCGTGCTTGCCGCGGGCGTTCTGATAAAAGCGGGCAAACTTAGCGGCGGTCTCGACCGCCTCTGATCCTGATGATGTATAGAAGACATGATCAAGCCCTGGCGGCAGGATTTCCACCAGCCGTGCCGAAAGCCGGGACGTGATTGCCGGGGTGCGGCCCATGAAACTGTGATAATAGGCAAGTTCCCGCATCTGGTCGGCCATGACGGTTGTCAGTCGCTCAGGGGTGAAGCCGAGCGGTGAACACCAGAGCGCCGAAACCGCATCGATATAGGCGTTGCCGTCCTTGTCAAAAACACGGATGCCATCCCCGCGTGTGATCTCCAGGGGCGGGTTTTCAGCAGTCGTCGTGGGGTCGGTGAAGGGGAGCAGATGTGCCATGCAGCCTCGCTTACGCTTGATCGAGCCCGTGGAGGGTTCGGGTGATGGCTGTCTGCCAGCCTTCGAGCAGGGTTTGCCGCATGACGGCATCCATGGCGGGGGTGAAATCCTGATCGCGCTGCCATTGAGCCCGGGTTTCATCCAGTGAGGCGTATTGGCCATCAGCCAGAGCCGCCAGCATCGCTGCCCCGAGGGCTGTTGTCTCCAGCACTTTCGGCCGTTCCACCGGCAGGTTGAGAATATCGGCGAGGAACTGCATCAGCCAGTCATTCGCCGCCATGCCGCCATCCACCTTCAGCATGGCAGGCTCGACACCATCACGGGCCATGGCCTCAAACAGATCATGGGTCTGGTAGGCGACCGCTTCCAGCGCCGCCCGGGCCATTTCTGCCGGGCCGGTGTCACGAGTGATCCCGTAGACATCCCCGCGTGCATCTGGATTCCACCATGGTGCACCAAGCCCGGTGAAGGCGGGGACCATATAAAGCCCTTTGTTTGAAGGCTGGGCCTTGGCCATCGTCTCGGTTTCGGCGGCAGTCCCGATGATCCCGAGCCCGTCGCGCAGCCACTGGACAACCGCCCCGGCGATGAAAATCGCACCTTCGAGCGCATAGTGTCGATGGCCGCCAATCTGATAGGCAACCGTGCTGAGCAGACGGTTGCCGGAATGGACGCGTCTCTCGCCGGTGTTGAGAATGACAAAACAGCCGGTCCCGTAGGTGGATTTGATCTGCCCGGCTTCAAGACAGCCCTGGCCGACCGCCGCCGCCTGCTGATCCCCGATGGCAGCGAGAATGGGCAGGGGAGCACCGATCGGGGCACTTGTCTCGCCGATCTCACCGGCACAATCGATGACCTTCGGCAGCATCGCCATGGGCACGCGAAACGCCGCGCAGAGTGTTTCATCCCAGGTCCCTTTTTCGATATCGAAAAGCGATGTCCGGGCTGCGTTGGTGGCATCACTGACATGGCATCGGCCACTGGTGAGCCGCCAGATCAGGAAGGTTTCGACTGTCCCGAAGGCAAGGTCCCCAGCCTCGGCACGCCGCCGGGCACCTTCAACGTGATCGAGAATCCAGGCGATCTTGCTGGCTGAAAAATAGGGGTCGACCACCAGCCCGGAGCGGGCGGTGATATCATCCTCAAGTCCGTCAGCGACGATCCGGCGGCAGGTTTCCGCTGTTCGGCGATCCTGCCAGACAATGGCCGGGTGAATCGGTTTTCCCGTCACCCTGTCCCAGATGATCGTCGTCTCGCGCTGGTTGGTGATGCCGATACCGCGGATGCTTGCCCCTGCCTTTTCCGCTTCCTGCCGGGCGGTGGTGATGGTTGCACAGGTGGTGGACCAGATTTCTTCCGGGTCATGCTCGACCCATCCGGGTTGCGGGTAATGCTGGCTAAACTCCTGTTGGGCGCTGGCGAGCACCTGGCCGTTTTCATCAAAGACAATCGCCCGGCTGCTCGTCGTACCCTGATCAATCGAAAGATAGGCCCGGCCCATCCTGCCCCCCTTGCAAAAACTTCTTCAATCCTAAAGCGTGACTGCCCGGACTGACAAGGCCGGATTATCGGCGGTAGCGGGGCGTATCGGGAACCTTGGCCGATTTGCGGACAGTCTCCCGCCAGATCACGTATAGACCTGACAGCAGGATCATCGCCATGCCGATCAGCGTTGTCGGCCCTGGAACGGCATCAAAGATCATGAACCCCCAGAAAATCGACAGCGGCATGGCGATGTATTCAAAAGGGGCCACCATGCCGGCCTCGGCGATGCGATAGGCCTGCGAGATGAAAAACCCGCCAAAGGCACTGGAAACGCCGATGATGATGAAAATTATCCAGTCTTCAGGGGCGATCGGTCCCCAGGCGCGGAACAGGAATTCGAGCGGGATGCTGTCCTGCCCGGCAAAGCGCCCATCCCCGGCCACCACCCCGAAGCCGGTACAGATAAAGATGAAGGTGATCTGGATATAAAAGGACATGGTCAGCGCGCTTTCGGTTTTGCCGATATGGCGGGTCAGCATATGAAGGCTGGCATAGCCCACCGCCGCGGCAATCGGCAGCAGTGAGGCAAGGGCAAAACTCGCTGTACCCGGGCGGAGGATCACCAGCACCCCGATGAGCCCGAACAACACAGCAGCCCAGCGGTGCACCCCGACGCGTTCTTTAAGAAATATCACGGAAAACACCGTGATCAGGAGCGGGCTGACGAAAAAGATCGCTGTGCCTTCCGCCAGCGGCATGGCCGATATGCCGAGAAAGAAGGTCATGTTGGCAAAGACAACGCACAACCCCCGCAACAGATGAAAACCGAGCCGCCGTGTCTTGAGGATCGAGAAGGTTCCGGCGAAGGGCACGAACACGGCAATCAGGATCGCCATGCCGATTGTCGATCGCAACAGGACGATCTGGTGCAGGGCGTATTCTCCTGAAAGAAACTTGATCGAGGAATCGTTGAGCGAAAAACAGAATACCGCTGCCATCGCGCACAGGGCCGCGATCACAGGCTTGGGCAGGGTATCCGGTTTCAGCATGATTGAAATGCTTTCTTAATGCAGTGAAATTATAAGCTTCTATTATTAAGGATGAAAATAGATTATTTGGCCTTGTCTATCCGACAGCTTAATTTTCATGCTGAGACGTTAATTCTATATTTATAGAGTTTGCCTTTCTTAAGAGATCAATGTGCTCAGCAGATCGTGACTTTCTCTGATATTGTCGGTGGAGCTATAAATTTCGAGCGTAATTTTTTTATCTTTGAGATCATCTTTTATGTTTTTGAGTTGGTGATAAAGCCTACTGTTTTTATCCAGCGGCTTATTTTGATCCTCTAATCCATCATTGTCGCTGATATGAATGTAGTCTGAAAGTTTTATGAAATCATATAATTGCTGGTCAAAATCAAGGCCAAGCATGGTGCAGGAAACGCGCAGATGGGCAATGTCGATGAGAATATTTTTATCAGCATAAAAATTAATGTTTTCGACTTCGCTGTATTCTGTCAGAAGAAATGGGTTAATCCCTTCAAAAAGTTCCGAATTCCTCTGGCTGAAAACATTGTTTTCAATGTAAATTTCTATTTGTTTTTCAGCGGCAAAAGTAGCGCATTCATTAAAATTTTTCTCGAAGTTTTGTGTTGCCTGCTCATAGCTGAGAACTTTACGGACTTTTTTAGCGCCACCTAAGTCAGAAGTTTCAAAGGAAACACGAAAACCGGCATGGATACTGAATTCGGCAATGTCGAGCGCCTCACAAAGAACAAGGGCGCGCCGAAAGTGGTCGACCGACTGTCTGACTATGATTG
>JBMHCY010000047.1:0-3065 GCA_049889655.1 Puniceispirillales bacterium (SeqCode) | reverse complement strand
CGTCCCGACTTCAGCACGTTCCACATCACTCAGCACAGGGCAGTTGATTGCCCCGGGAATATGATCATCGGCAAATTCCGCCGGTGACCGGACATCAATCACGGTATCAAACCCCTGCCAGGTTGTGGCTGTCCGGATCGGTGCGACCATCACGCCACCACCCGGATCTGCGGGGCCCCGTCGGCGGTGATCGTGCCGATAGATGCCGCCGTGATGCCTTCAGCATCGAGATCAGCCAGCACCGCATCAAGCTGGGCAGAGGGGATCGCTGCCAGCAGGCCGCCGCCTGTCTGGGGATCGTGGTAGATGGTTTCAGCCACCGGTGTTTCCATGATCAGTGGCGCGGCCTTGCGGTTCATCGTATTGAGGGAAGAGGCCATGCCAAGGCCGATCAGTTCTGCCACCCCGGGGATCACCGGGACGCTGCTGTGATGGAAGACGGCAGAAAGCCCCGGCGCACCACGGCTCAATAAAGAGAGCGTATGGCGGGCGAGACCGAAACCGGTGACATCGGTCATGGCAAACGCCCCATGGCGGCCGAAAACCTGTGCCGCCGGGCCGTTTGATTGTTCCATGCTCGCCACGGCGGCAGCCCGCAACAGGCCGCTGGCGCGCCGCTCCCCCTGGCCATGGGCGGCCATGATCAGCCCGACCCCAAGCGGTTTGGTGAGCACCAGCCTGTCCCCCTTCTGCGGGGTGAGGAGGGAGAGGCCCTTGTCAGTTCCGGTGACGGCAAACCCCACCTGCAGGCTGTTGCCTTCACTGGTATGACCGCCGGAAAGTTGGGCCCCGTCCTCATGGAGGGCAGCCATCGCCCCGGCCATGATCTGGCTGATATCATCCTGTTGCAGCCTTGCAAGCGCCGCAGGCAGGGTGATGATCGCGAGAGCGTTGAGCGGCTGTGCATGGCTGGCAAAGAGATCGCTCATGGCATGACGGGCAGCGATACAACCGAGCCGGTACGGATCATCGACAAGGGCTGAGATCGCATCAACCGACTGAATAATCCGCGCCTTCCCGATACTGATGCTGCTGCTGTCGCTGGTGATCGCCTCCAGCGGGGCCGCATCGGGGTGGAGGCTGCGGGTGGCTGAGGCCGCTTCGGCAAGGGCAGAGCTGAGGGTACCGTATCCCGCCTTGGCCCCGCAACCGAGGCAACGCATATCAAGCAAGGCCGGATCATCATCATCGGGAATCTGTCTGGCGAGTGCCGGTTTCGGCGGTGGCGGCATGGCCGGAAGGTCGCTGTAGCGGGCCATGAAACGGCGGTCGATCCATTCCTTCAGCTGCCAGGCCAGCCGTGACGGTGGCAGGGCCTTGCTGCCGCGAACAGGCAGGGCAACGCCGCCACCAAGCCCGATCAGGGCAAGATAACGTGATTGCGGTCGCCAGGGGGTGAGCGGCTGCCCGTGCAGTGAGCGGCGCAGGTTTTCCGCCAGTGGCTTGCCTGCCCGGACAGCGAAAACACCGGCTTTCGGGCGTGGGGCAAAGCTGAGCCCGGCAATATCACCGGCGGCAAAAATACTGTCATGACTGGTTGATTGCAGTGCCGCGTTGATACGGATAAAGCCATCATCATCGAGATCGAGCCCTGTCTCGGCAAGCCAGGAAGGGGCCCGCCCGGCTGTCACCAGCAAGGCCTGATCAATGGCATGGCGGCTGTTATCATCAAGCAGCAGATGGTCTTCCGCCACTGTCGTGACAGCCTTCCCGCAGTGAATGTCAATGCCCCTGTCATGGCATGCTGACGCCAGCATCCGGGCGGCCTGTTCAGGGTATTCCGGGACAAGCCGCGGCCCGCGGTGAAAGATGCTGATCGCTGTGCCGGTGATCATGTGCAATCGCTGATGCAGTGCCAGTGCCACCTCTACCCCTGCCGCCCCGCCGCCGATAATGGCGATGCGCTGGCCTTCGCTGTTGCGGATGATTTTCTCAAAGCGTGTGACCAGTGTTGAGATCGGTTTGATCGGCGTGGCGTGCGCGGCAGCCCCGGGCAGGGCATTCGGGTCCGGTGACGAGCCGATATTGATCGACAACAGATCAAAATGCAGCGGCGGCCTGCCTGCGAGCGTGATCGTCTTTGCATCGGCATTGAGCGACCGGACCTCACCATGAATAAAGCGAGCCCCGGCATGGCGGGCCAGATGACTCAGATCAATGGTGATCTCATCTGCCGTATAGCAACCTTCCATAAAGCCTGGCAGCATCCCTGAATAGGGTGTCATGATATCGCGGCTGATCAGGGTCACCCGCAGGCCGGGGATCGGCCGCATCGCCAGGTCTTTGAGCACCGCAACCTGAGCATGGCCACCACCCAGCAAAACCAGATGCTGCAAGTCAGGCTGTTTGGGGGTGCTTTTCATGGAGTCTTTTTTTCCTGTTCCGGTGATACCTCAATCAGGATCACAGCAACAAAGATAAGGCCTGCACCAAAAATTGCCACCATTGCCATGGCCTGATCAAGCAGCATCCATCCGGCAAAGGCGGCGAAAACACCTTCGAGTGACAGCAGGATGGCCGCGGCCGCGTTGGATGCCCGTTTCTGGGCAATCATCTGCAGCGTGAAGCCGAGGGCCGTCGACAATACCCCGGCATAGAGAATTTCAGGTAGCGCCGGGATGATCGCCGCGATGGAGATCGTCTCGACAAAAGGCAGAACCAGCCCGGCCAGGATAGCGGTCGCAAAGGTCTGGATGAATGCCAGCTGGAACGGGGCTTTCGTTTCCCGGACAAGCCAGCCGACCAGCATGATATGCCCGGCCCAGAACAGTGCCCCGATAATCACCAGCGTATCCCCGATCATGGCTTCCCTCGGGGAAACACCCGTCATCAGCCAGGAGCCCGCCAGAAACACCGCCACGGCCGCCCAGCGGATCATGGAAATGTTCCGCCGGAACAGGACAAGCGCGAAAATCGGCACCAGCGGCACATAGAGCGTTGTCAGGAAAGCTGTGTTGGCGACGCTGGTGATCCCCAGTGAGACCTGTTGTAACAGCGAGCCGACAGCCATGAACAGGGCGAGACCGGCAAGCGCGGGCAAGCCCTTGCGGTGGTCGAGGCGACTG
>JBMHCY010000046.1:0-3024 GCA_049889655.1 Puniceispirillales bacterium (SeqCode) | reverse complement strand
CAGAAACACCGCCACGGCCGCCCAGCGGATCATGGAAATGTTCCGCCGGAACAGCACAAGCGCGAAAATCGGCACCAGCGGCACATAGAGTGTTGTCAGGAAAGCTGTGTTGGCGACGCTGGTGATCCCCAGTGAGACCTGTTGCAACAGTGAGCCGACAGCCATGAACAGGGCGAGACCGGCAAGCGCGGGCAAGCCCTTGCGGTGGTCGAGGCGACTGAAGACTGTGCCGCTCTTGCGGTATTCAAAGAAAGCAAAGGGCAGGAGCGCGAGTGTCCCGGCAATGAACCGGATTGTGGTAAAGCCGAACGGGCCAAGGGTTTCCATGCCGGTTGTCTGAAAAACAAAGGTCGTGCCCCAGATAAAGGCTGTCAGTATCAGCAGGGCGTGTGATATCAGGCGCAAGGGTGGCTCCTGTTTCGATCATGATTTTGGCGGATCATCTGTATCATGGTTGCGTGGCCGCAGAAACAGATTGATGAACATGGTTGTACGCGGCACATAACGATAGGACGTGATCCGGATCGCCGGACGGATTGTCATTCTCCAGATACTGTAGATCAACAACACGACATGGATCATCGCAATGAAGATGAACATGGCCCCGGGGCCGTAATTCTGGATCAGCCAGCCGCTCAACAGCGGGCTGGCAATGCCGCCGAGCGAATAGACCAGGATCAGTGATGCCGACAGATGAACGAGGTCTTCAATACGGGCAAAATCATTGGCATGGGTCGCACAGACCGAATAGATCGGCATGGTCACGACCCCGAACATGAATGCCATGGCAAAACCGGTCATTGGTGATTGAAACCCGCCATAGGACGTCAGCCCCGTCGCCAGACAGACCACCGCCGAGGCGATTGAAAACCCGACCAGCACATGGCGGCGGTTGAACCGGTCAGTGATATAGCCTGCCGGTATCTGAACGAGGGCACCCCCCAGAACCCCCATCACCAGAAAGATTGCAACGCTGGACGAATCGAGCCCGATTTCGGTGGCATAGACGGGCCCGACCATACGAAAGGCGGCGTTTGTCATGCCGGCAGCAAAAATCCCCATCCCGGCCAGCGGTGACAGCGTCAGGGCGAAAAACGGCTTGAACACAACGCGTTCCGGCAGTTCCGGCGGTACGGACTGGGTCAGTGCCAGCGGCAGCAGACTCATGCAGGCGATCATCGCAACGAGGTTGTAGGCAACATAGGTGGTCGGGTCGAGAACGGCCACCATCGCCTGGGCGAGAATGGTGCCGGACATATCCGAAACCCGGTAGACCGAAAACACCCGTCCGCGGTTGGCGTTGATGAGTTTGGCCTGAAGCCAGCTCTCAATCACAGTATACGCCCCGGCAATCGCAAAACCGGTCAGCATCCGCAGGACACACCAGAAATAAATATCCTGATAAATCGGGTGCAGCAGCGATGAAATGGCACTCGCCGCGGCCATCATGGCAAAGCCTCTGGCATGCCCCGAGCGCCTGATCAGAATGGGATTGACGATGCAGCCGATAAGCAGGCCAACAAAATGGGCAGACCCGAGCAGGCCGATCTGGCTGGTGGTGAAACCGAGTTCCGCTCCGGCGAGAGCATCAAGCGGCCCGAGTGAACCGGAGCCCACCTGGATAAGGATGACCGAAAACAATAACGCCGATAATGAAATGAGCAGATACATGCTTGCCCCGATATTCTCTTTTTCTATCTGCCCCTTCGATTGGGGTTTCAAGCAAAAAACACCGGCGGGTTGATTTATCCCCCGCGATGGCGTTTTTCAATTAGTTTATGTCAGTTTTGTGACATTCATTACTGGGGTGAGCCTCAGCCTTGAATGAGGGGGAGAATTCCCCTGCGGCATTGAAGGGGGGGAAATGCCATGACTATGTTGACTCACGTCCAGGATGTTCTTTACGGGCTGAAATGGTCCGATTTGCCGCCGCAGACACAGCATCAGGCGAAGCGCTGTCTCATGGATCTGATCGGTGTCTTTGCCTCGGGCACACAGACTCCGATGTCACGGATCAGCACCGAACACGCCAGCCGGTTTTTTGTCAGCCCCGATACCCCGGTCCGTCTTCTGGGAGATGGCCGCCCGGCCAGTGCCCCCGGGGTTGCCATGGCTGGTGCCTATACCATTGATTCCATCGATGCCCATGACGGCATGAAAAACACCAAGGGCCATGCCGGCAGCATTGTTCTGCCTTCCCTCATTGCGCTGCTCGAAGCCTCGGGGCGGGATTATGATGATGAGGAATTCATGACCTGCCTCGTGCTCGGCTATGAAATCGCCATCAGAGACGGGATCGCGCTGCATGCAAGCGTTCCCGATTATCATACCTCAGGGGCGTGGGCGGCAGTCGGTGTCGCCGCCCTCGGGGCGCGCATCCTGGGGCTCGACAGACAGCAGATGGAAGAAGCCATCGGTATTGCTGAATACAACGGCCCCCGCAGCCAGATGATGCGGGCGATCGATCACCCCACCATGGTCAAGGATGGGGCAGGCTGGGGGGCAATGGCCGGTGTCTCTGCGGCTTTGCTGGCCCAGGACGGTTTCACCGGAGCCCCGGCAATCACCATTACCAACCCGGACCTGGCCAACCATTGGGCTGATCTCGGTTCCACCTGGCATATCGTCAACCAGTATATCAAACCCTGGCCAGTCTGCCGCTGGGCTCAGCCTGCGGCAACCGCTGTTATGCACATCATGCAAAGCAATAATATCGCCCAGGAAAGCATTGATAAAATAAGCGTAAAGTCTTTTCATGAGGCGATCAGGCTGGCGACGCGTATTCCTGTTGATACCGAGGATGCCCAGTATTCACTGCCCTGGCCTGTCGCAGCTGCGGCTGTCAGGGGCAAGATCGGAGCGGCGGAGATCAGCGCACCTTTTGATGATCCGCGGATCACCGAACTGGCGCGTGGCATGGAGCTGCTTGAAGATGATTACTGCAATCAGGTCTTCCCCGGTGAGCGGCTGGCCCAGGCCACCATCATCACCCGCGACGGGGCCTCTTATTCATCCGAAATCACC
>JBMHCY010000045.1:0-3658 GCA_049889655.1 Puniceispirillales bacterium (SeqCode) | reverse complement strand
ACCGCTCGATCCGGGCTGGGATGCGGCGTTTGTTGAGGAAAGCCCTCTCGGTTTTGTTGCCGATAACGCCTCCCGCCCCGGCCGCGGGGATTTTGCTGCGCTGACGGTTCAGGCCAACAACACCTGGGCCCAGGATCGTCTCGATGATCCGGCGGAAGCCATCGAAGAAATCCTCACTTCCGCCCTCCGTGACCGTCTCGGGATCGATGCCGGAAAAGCGGTGCGGCGGCGTCTGCACCGCTGGCGTTATGCCTCGGTGGGGCAGCCGCTGGGCGAAGCGTTTGCCCTTGATGCAGAAGCCGGGCTGGCGGCCATCGGCGATTGGTGTCTGCGGGGCCGTGTCGAGGCAGCGTTCGAAAGCGCCACGGCACTTGCCGCGCACTGGCTTGACGGGTCCGCCTAGGATTTACCGCTGTTCCGGCGGCAGCGTTCCGAGCAATAGAGAACATTGTCCCAGTCGCGGGCCCATTTCTTGCGCCAGGTGAACGGCAAGCCGCAGTGGCGGCAGGTTTTCTGCGGCAGGTCGGCTTTTTTTCGCATTTTGGCCATGACTGTCCCTTGGGGTTGTGCTCGGGGCCCGGGCGGGGTGATACGGCTTGAAGGGGCCGCTATTGTCTCTATAGTGATGTATGTAGCTGCACGCAGGGGTCAAGCCTGCCTGCCCCATATCCAACGCTGGAGGATCCCGCCGATGAAAACCGCCAAAGATTATCTGACCGAAGCCAACGCTGCCGTGCCGCGGATTGATGCTGATGCCGCGATTGCCGCCTACAATGCCGGTGGCGGTGTTTTTATCGATGTGCGTGACAGCGGCGATATCGCCCAGTCGGGCACGATCAAGGGGGCGTTGCGGATCCCGCGCGGGTTCATTGAATTTGCCGCAGATCCGGAAACCCCGTTCCACAATGCTGCCCTGACCAAGGATACCGATCTCTATCTGATCTGTGCTGCCGGGGGCCAGGCTGCTCTTGCCGGCAAGACACTCGTTGATATGGGCTACCAGTCGGTGACGAATATCGGCGGTTTCGGTGACTGGAAAGAGGCCGGCGGGGCCACCGAGGAATGACCGTCAAGCCATGGTGATCGTCGTCTTTGAATTCGAGCTGAAACCTTCCGGCGGAGACCGCTATTTCGAACTGGCGGCCGCGCTCAGGGAAGAGCTTGAAAAACAGCCCGGCTTCATCGCCATCGAACGGTTTGAAAGCCTCAGCACGAAAGGCCGTTTTGTCAGCATCCAATCATGGAAGGATGATGCTTCGGTCAAGGCCTGGCGTGATCATGCCGAACACCGGCTCGCCCAGGAAGAAGGCAAGGAAAGCCTCTTCAGTGCCTACCGCCTGCGGGTGGCCAACGTGTTCCGTGATTACACCGATTGATCCGCATCGCCTGCAGGCGGGCTAGAGGTATTCAATCGGGGTGGTAATGAGGCTTTCGACTCCTTCAAAATCAGTGTCCGGGGCACCGTAGAGGAATTGCAGGGCATCGATATCCGCCTGATAAAGACCTTCCTGTGTTCGTTGCGCAGGCGACGCATAAGACATGATCGTCTCATCACTGTGGCGGTATTTGCGGTAGTCTTCTTGCGATAAAGGCGAAGGCACAGGCCAGAGGCGTTCAATCCCTATCTCTGGGAACGGGTGATGAAGGCCAACGGCATGGGCAATCTCGTGGACAACAGTGCTGTAATGCCAGGGCTTGCCCTCGGTGTCGGGCAGCTGCTCGCGGATCACCACGATTGGATCAGGATTAGGCAGGCGGGCGAAGCCAAGAATGGGCGATGAAGTAGGGCCGAGGGTGATCAGCAGATCACCGGCACCGCTGCTCGTATGGGCCACCTCGATAAAGCGCAGATTGGCAGCGGCTTCGAATTCGGCAAATGCCCGCTCCAGATCTTCCCGGAAGAGATCGATAATCTGCTGGCTGTCGAGCTGTGACTGGTCCTCAAATTCCGGTGTTGCCAGTGACCAGGTGAGCGTCAGCGGCCCGGTTTCGGGCAACCGCCAGGCTAACCCGCTGATCAGGTACTGGACGAATAGCTCCGGCCTGTCTTCGATGGGAATATCCGCCGGTTCGAATTCGAAAGAATCAATATTGTTGAACAACCCGCTCCAGCCGCCCGGCCGTTCAAAGGCAATGTCCAAGACCTCAATATCAAGCCAGCGATCATACTGCTGCCCCGGGTTGCCATCAACCGCATCAGGTTCGGTGTAACGCAGCAACAGCTGATAGTTGTTGTTGCCCCAGCCATCCTTCGGGTCTTCGAAATTCGGGGATTGCTCCCACCAGAGTTTGCCCTCACGGATCGCAAACAGCACCTCATCGCTGAGAATGCCTGGGGTTGCCGGCAGTGACCATGCGCCTTCCTTGGCCCAGGCCTCGAGAGGTTCCAGGGTCAAAACCGGTTTGTTCTCCGGGTGGTTTTCATGGATAACGATCTGCATGGCCTGCGGCCGGGAGACATCCTCGCGGGTGGCGTCATGCCAGCCGAGATCATTGTCCAGAACGGTAATCACAGTATCAATATCGGTGAATTTTAGTTTCTCCGCATCAAAGCCGGTTCCGCCCTTGGAGATGAAAATATCAGCCCGGATGGCATAGGTCGGGTCAAAGACAATGGTCAAGATCGAGCCTGTCAACCGCCCTGATGCCAGCACCAAAGCATCGGCGAAATGTATTTCAAGACCCGTGACAAGGTAATTCGCCCAGAATGCCTGATCTTCACGACCTGGCCGGGAGAGCATCGCATCAACCAGGGTTTTCTCAAACTTGGGGACGGCCACAAACCCCATCCCATAGATCTCTCGCAAACCTGCCAGCAGGGCTTCCGGTGTCGTGAGCATTTCTGCCTGATCGACAAACCTGATCTCATCCTGCCCGGGGATAAAGCCAGTGATCAGGTCACCGCCATCAAAGGCCACCAGCATCGACCCGGACAGGGAAAAGGTATAGATGATCTCGTCGAAATCACTGTCATCCGACGACAGGTCAATGGTGTCATCATCCAGCCCGGGGGTGATGATATCATCCAATCTGCCCGGGATGATCGTATCTTTGCCGGCCCCGGTAACAAGGGTTTCAGGCACAATGATGGTGCGGTGATCAATGGTATTGTCGGTCTCTATATCATCCGGGGTAAAGTCGCGGCGAATGACAAAAAGGAGATCACCTTCAACGGGCTCCTCTTCGCCGTTTTCAGGGTTTCCTTCATTAATGGCGTCACCGCTGTCACCATTATTGAGATTAGAGTTGGCAGTGTAGTGCAACCGCCCGAGGGCCACATTTTCGGTATCACGGTCAGCATGATAGGTCACATGGATATAATTGTTGGGGTCATCGATACGGACATTGTTTATTGGCAGATCATTGCCCAGCGCAATGCCATTCCGCGTAAAACTGAATGGCCCGTCGATACCCGTAATGACGATGATGTCATCCCGGTTAAATAAGGGAGGCAGATAATAATTGTTATAACGATCTGGGGATTCGTTGAAAAACGGCTCATAGAGAACGAAAACACCGACATAGTCTGTTTCGGGTTCGATGATATGGATAACCCACTCACCATCAATTCGCCGAACCCTGATCCTGGTGCTCAATTCTATTTTCTCCTCATCGGTCTGGCAGAGGCAGGGGAGAAAACGAAAAAAGCAACACGAAA
>JBMHCY010000044.1:0-8855 GCA_049889655.1 Puniceispirillales bacterium (SeqCode) | reverse complement strand
ATGAGGCCGACGGAGACAACGTTTTCATCATCATCGATGGTAAACAGCGTCACCCCCTGGGTCTGGCGACCGGCAATGCGGATGGTATCCCCTTCGCCGCCATTGATTCGGATACGGATCACCGTGCCGCCATCAGTGGCCAGCATCAGCTGATCTTCTTCCGTCACCGGGAATGATGCCACCACAGGCCCGTTGCGTTCAGAGGTCTGGATATTGGCAACGCCCTGGCCGCCACGGCCGGTGACGCGGTAATCGGTTGTCCGGGTGCGCTTGCCGTAACCGTTTTCAGTGACAGCGAGAATATACTGATTTTCAGCATCATTGATGACTGACATCGAGACGACCTCATCATCGCCAAGCAGGCGGATCCCCCGGACGCCGGTGCTGTTGCGGCCTCGGAAAACCCGCACATCAGTAAGGTTGAAACGGATCGCTTTGCCGTTGCGGGTCGCCATCATGATCTGGTCTTCAGGGTTACAGGGATGAACCGAAATCAGGCTGTCGCCTTCATCGAGTTTCATCGCGATCTTGCCGTTGCGTTTGATATTGGTGAAATCCGAGAGCATGTTGCGGCGGATATTGCCGCGGCGTGTGGCAAAGACCACATTGAGGCTGTCCCAGAGATCAGGATCATCGGGCATCGGCATGACAGTCTGAATGCGTTCATCCTGCTCAATTGGCAGCAGGTTGATCATGGCCTTGCCCTGGGCCTGCGGGGCCGCTTCCGGCAGCCGATAGCATTTCAGCTGATAGACCTGGCCTGTTGAGGTGAAGAACAGGATCGGCGTGTGCGTATTGGCGACAAACAGGCTGGTGACGAAATCTTCATCGCGAGTCCGCATCCCGGCCCGGCCCTTGCCGCCGCGTTTCTGCGCCCGATAGACGGAAAGCGGCACACGCTTGATATAGCCGCGATGGCTGACCGTCACGACCATGTCTTCCTGGGCGATCAGGTCTTCATCATCCTGATCCCCGGCATGGTCGCTGATCTGGGTCCGGCGCGGGTTGCCAACAACCTCACGGGTGGCGGCCATTTCTTCCAGAATGACCGATGTCATCCGCTCCCGATCCGAGAGAATTTCGAGATAATCAGTGATCTTGTCGGCCAGATCGCGGGTTTCTTCAGCCAGTTTGTCCCGTTCCATGCCGGTGAGACGCTGCAGCCGCAATTCCAGAATGGCCTTGGCCTGAGTTTCTGAAAGCCGGTATTTGCCGTCCACGACCTCACGGCCGGGTTCAGCAATGAGCGCAATGAACGGGGCGACTTCTTCGGCCGGCCAGTCTTTCGAGGTCAGCTGCTGGCGGGCGGTTTCAGCATCGGCGGCTTTCCGGATCAGGTCAATCACGGCATCAATGCTGGTCAACGCCACCATCAGCCCGGCCAGCACATGGGCCCGATCCCGAGCCTTGCCAAGCAGATGGCGGGTGCGTTTCGTCACCACTTCTTCACGGAAGGCACAGAACGCCTTGATGACACCGAGCAGCCCCATCTGTTCGGGCTTGCCGCCGTTGAGCACCAGCTGGTTCACCGAAAACGTGTTCTGCAGACGGGTATGACGATACAGCTGATTGAGGATCACATCCCCCTGGGCATCGCGTTTGAGATCAATAACAACGCGCATCCCTGTCCGGTCGCTTTCATCGCGAATATCACTGATGCCCTCAATCGTTTTTTCGCGCACCAGTTCACCGATGCGTTCCAGCAACTGGGCCTTGTTCACCTGATACGGCAATTCGTGAATGATAATCCGGTCACGGTCGCCGGTTTCAACTTCCGCCCGGGCACGGACAACAATACTGCCACGGCCAGTTTCAAAGGCGGAACGAATGCCCGCCCGGCCCATGATAATCCCGCCGGTGGGGAAATCGGGCCCGGGGACAATCTCCATCACCTCATCGAGGGTGATGGCCGGGTTGCGGATATAGGCCATGCAGGCATCGATGACCTCGGTGGGATTGTGCGGGGCGATATTGGTCGCCATGCCGACAGCGATCCCCCCGGCACCATTGACAAGCAGGTTGGGGAATTCCGCCGGCAGCACAGAAGGTTCCAGCTGGGTTTCATCATAATTGGGAACGAAATCGACGGTTTCCCGTTCGATATCCCGCAGCAGGTTTTCAGCCACCTTGGCGAGGCGGGATTCGGTGTAACGCATGGCGGCGGGCGGGTCACCATCCACCGAACCGAAATTCCCCTGGCCATCCACCAGCGTGACACGCATGGAAAAATCCTGCGCCATACGGACCATGGATTCATAGATCGCGCTGTCACCATGGGGGTGATAGTTACCCATGACATCACCGACAACACGGGCGGATTTGCGGTAGGGTTTTGACCAGTCATAGCCGCCTTCCATCATCGCGTAGAGAATACGGCGATGGACAGGCTTGAGACCGTCACGGACATCAGGAAGCGCGCGTGAGACGATAACGCTCATCGCATAATCCAGATAGGATTTCCGCATTTCCTCGGTGATAGAGATGCCGGTTTCAGCCGACATGGACTGATCGGTCAAGCCGAATCCTCCTGATCATGATCTATGATAAAATGTAACAAATTCCGGCAAAAAATACCAGATATTGTTGTCATAAACCTGTCATCTTCGGCGAGATGAAACGCTGATCAGAACGGGATATCATCATCGAGGTCATTGCCCATCGGCGGTGCCGAGGAAGCCCCCTGCCCTGATGCTGATGACGATTGTGATGACCCATAGGACGCGCCGCCGGAACCACCGTAACCGGCCCCGTCACCACCGCCGCTGTCACGGCCGCCAAGCAGGGTCAGCTCACCCCTGAAACGCGGCAGCACGACCTCGGTTGTATAGCGGTCATTGCCGTTCTGGTCCTGCCATTTGCGGGTCTGCATGGTGCCTTCGAGATAGACCTGATTGCCCTTGCGCAGATACTGCTCGGCGATACGGCCGAGATTCTCATTGAAGATGACAATATTGTGCCATTCAGTGCGCTCACGCCTTTCCCCGGTATTGCGGTCTTTCCAGTTTTCGGAAGTCGCCAGGGAAAATTTGATGATCTTGTTGCCGTCGTTGAGGCTGACGATTTCAGGGTCTTTGCCGAGGCGCCCCAAAAGGACAACCTTGTTCACACTGCCGGACATAATGGTCTCTCCGTTGTTATTTCTTCAACCATACTGAACAAGCCAGCCAGGGGCAATTGACTTGTCACCGATAAGGGCCACTTTTTAACGGTGTCCGCAATGGTTTTGATTGGACATATAACCACCTCAATTTATAGTGCTCCTATGCCTGATCATAACCCCCAGAAAGCCGCGTCATCCGCGCCGGAATTGAACCGTACGATCCATGTCCGCGGTGCCCGTGAACATAACCTTCGGGATATCTCCGTTGATATTCCGCGTGATTCCCTGATTGTCCTGACCGGGCTTTCCGGATCGGGGAAATCGTCACTCGCCTTTGATACGATCTATGCCGAAGGCCAGCGGCGGTATGTCGAATCGCTTTCTGCCTATGCACGGCAGTTTCTGGAGATGATGCAGAAACCCGATGTCGATCTCATTGAGGGGCTTTCACCGGCCATTTCGATCGAACAGAAGACAACCTCGCGCAACCCCCGTTCAACCGTCGGCACGGTGACCGAGATCTACGATTACATGCGGCTCCTTTGGGCGCGGGTCGGAACCCCCTATTCCCCCGCGACAGGGTTGCCGATCAAAAGCCAGACTGTCAGCCAGATGGTCGATGCGCTGATCGGCCTTGATGACGGCACCCGGCTTTATCTGATGGCGCCGATTGTTCGCGGCCGCAAGGGGGAATACAAAAAAGAACTGATGAACCTCCATGCCCGGGGGTTCCAGCGTGCCCGTATCGATGGCGAGATGTTCGAGCTTGACGATATCCCCAGCCTCGACAAGAAACGCAAACATACGATTGAGATCGTGGTCGACCGTCTGGTCATCCGTCACGGTGATGATGACCTGCTCACACGGCTTGCGGATTCGACCGAAACCGCGCTCAAACTCGCTGACGGGCTGATGATTGCTGAAGAGGCCGACAGCAGCAAACAGCATCTCTTCTCAGCGAATTTCGCCTGCCCGGAATCCGGCTTCACCATTGAAGAGATCGAACCGAGGCTGTTTTCGTTCAACAATCCTTTCGGGGCCTGTCCGGAATGTGACGGGCTCGGCAAATCGAGCCATTTTGACAGCCAGCTGGTTGTTCCCAACACCACCAAAACGCTGCGTGACGGCGCGGTTGCCCCCTGGGCTTCGGGAACCGCCAAATACTATATCCAGACACTGAATTCACTGGCGCGTCACTACGGCTTTGATCTTGATACGCCGTTTGAAAACCTCAAGCCGGAACATCAGCAGATCATCCTCAACGGCTCCAACGGTGAGATTGTTGTCATGGAATATGATGACGGGCTGCGGTCATACCGGACGAAGAAACCGTTTGAGGGGGTCATTCCCAATCTTGAACGCCGGATGCGGGAGACGGATTCAGCCTGGATCAGGGAAGAACTGGCACGGTTTCAGGCGGACCACCCTTGCGATTCCTGCGGCGGCAAGAGGCTCAAGCCCGAAGCCCTCGCTGTCAAGGTTGCCAGCAAAGACATTGCCGAAATCTCGGTGTTGTCGATCGCCGATGCGACGGCCTGGTTTTCCGGGGTATCAGCTGATCTGAACGATCAGGAAAACACCATTGCCAGCCGTATCCTCAAAGAGATCAACGAGCGGCTATCATTTCTCAGCAATGTCGGGCTCGGCTATCTCTCCCTCGGGCGGTCATCGGGCACGCTTTCCGGCGGGGAATCCCAGCGGATCCGCCTCGCCTCACAGATCGGCTCCGGCCTGACCGGGGTTCTTTATGTCCTGGATGAACCGTCGATTGGGCTCCACCAGCGCGATAATGACCGTCTGCTCCAGACGTTGAAACGCCTGCGTGATCTCGGCAACACGGTGCTGGTGGTGGAACATGATGAAGAAGCCATCCTCGAGGCCGACCACGTCATTGATATGGGCCCCGGGGCCGGTGTCCATGGCGGCGGTGTTGTTGCTGAAGGGACGCCGGATGATATTCTCGCCAATAACGGCTCGCTCACCGGCAAATATCTTTCCGGGGCGGAAGAGATCGCCATTCCGTCAAGCCGCCGCAAGCCAAACAAAGACCGCATGATCAAGCTGATCAAGGCCAGCGGCAACAATCTTGATAATGTCTCGGTGGATTTCCCCCTTGGTGTGCTGACCTGTGTCACCGGGGTTTCCGGCAGCGGCAAATCAACCCTTGTGCTTGAAACGCTCTGGAAGACCATGGCCCGCAGGCTTAATAATGCCCGTGAAGTCCCTGCCCCGCTGGAAAAGATTGAAGGCCTGCATCTCGTCGACAAGGTCGTCGATATTGACCAGTCACCGATTGGCCGGACACCGCGATCAAACCCCGCCACCTATACCGGGGCGTTCACCCCGATCCGCGAATGGTTTGCCGGTCTGCCGGAAGCCAAGGCCAGAGGCTATGCCCCCGGCCGCTTCAGTTTCAATGTCAAAGGCGGTCGTTGTGAAGCCTGTCAGGGTGACGGGGTGATCAAGATCGAAATGCATTTCCTGCCCGATGTCTATGTCACTTGCGATACCTGCAAGGGCAAGCGTTACAACCGTGAAACGCTGGAAATTTTGTGGCGTGACAAATCGATAGCAGATGTTCTTGATATGACAGTCGAAGATGGCCTCGAGTATTTCAAGGCGGTGCCGACGGTGCGTGAAAAACTCGAAACGATGATGCGTGTCGGGCTCGGCTATATCAAGATCGGCCAGCAGGCGACAACACTGTCCGGCGGTGAAGCCCAGCGGATCAAACTGTCGAAGGAATTGTCACGGCGGGCCACGGGACGGACAGTCTATATCCTCGATGAGCCGACAACGGGTCTGCATTTCCACGATATTCGGAAATTGCTCGAAGTACTGCAGGAACTGGTCGATAACGGCAATACCGTGATTGTCATCGAACACAATCTCGATGTCATCAAGACTGCCGACTGGATAATTGATATCGGCCCGGAAGGCGGCGATGGCGGCGGCAAGGTTATCGCCACCGGCACACCGGAAAAAGTGATCGAGAATGAAACATCGTTCACCGGTACTTATCTGAAAACCCTGATGGAACGCCAGTTCGAACGCCGCAACAGCATCAAGGTTGCCGAATAATGACAGCTCCGCTTCATATCATCGGCGGTGGCATGGCCGGATGCGAGGCTGCCTGGCAGGCGGCCGAGGCTGGTGTTGATGTCATCATCCATGAAATGCGCCCGCATCGCCAGACGGATGCCCATAAAACCGAAGGGCTGGCGGAACTGGTGTGCTCAAATTCGTTCCGTTCCGATGACGCGACCGGTAACGCTGTCGGGGTTCTGCACGCTGAGATGCGACTGCTGGGCTCGATCATTCTGACCAGCGGTGACAGCACGGCGGTTCCGGCCGGTGGTGCGCTGGCCGTTGACCGTGACCAGTTTTCCGCCGAGGTCGAAGGCCGGATCAATGCCCATCCCCGGATCACGGTCATGCGCGAAGAGATCACTGGCCTGCCGCCGGAAGACTGGGAACAGGTGATTATCGCCACCGGTCCCCTCACCTCCAGCGGGCTTGGCGAGGCCATCCGCGGGTTGACCGGTGAGGATGATCTGGCCTTCTTTGATGCCATCGCCCCGATTGTCCACCGCGAGTCCATCAACATGGATATCGCCTGGTTTCAATCCCGCTATGACAAGGGTGACGGCAAGGATTATATCAACTGCCCCCTCAATGAAGACCAGTACAACGCTTTCATTGCGGCCATGCTTGATGCCGAAAAGATGGATTTTCGCGAATGGGAGGCCAACACCCCCTATTTTGAAGGCTGTATGCCGATCGAGGTGATGGCAGAACGCGGCCATGAGACCCCGCGTTTCGGGCCGATGAAGCCTGTGGGGCTGACTGATCCCCGCACCGGTTCTCGCCCCCATGCTGTTGTTCAGCTGCGCCAGGATAACGCGCTCGGGACGCTCTACAACATGGTCGGCTTCCAGACCAAAATGCGCTACGGCCCCCAGGTTGATGTCTTCCGGATGATCCCGGGGCTCGAAGAGGCCTCTTTCGCGCGGCTCGGCGGTATGCACCGCAACACCTTTATCCGCTCACCCAAACTGCTTGATTCCCAGTTGCGGCTGAAAGCCATGCCAAGGCTGCGTTTTGCCGGGCAGATGACCGGCGTCGAAGGCTATGTGGAAAGCGCCGCCATTGGCCTGATGGCCGGCCGGATGGCCGCCGCCGAGATCAAGGGGGAAGCCTTTTCGCCGCCGCCTCCGGAAACCGCCCATGGCGCGTTGCTCGATCACATTACCGGTGGTGCCGATGCCGAGACTTTCCAGCCGATGAATATCAATTTCGGGCTCTTCCCCGATCTTCAATTCAAGGCCGAACCTGATCCGAAAACAGGCCGCCGCCCGCGTCGCCCCAAAGGCCGGGACCGCAAGGCATTAATGGCCGAACGGGCGCTCAACCAGATGCAGGCTTACGCGGCAACCTGATCGCCACCATCATCATCTGTAAAGCAAGCAGCGGGTGCTTTTCCGGGTAATCGAGGCGGGAAGGCTTTGCGCAACACCAGGCCATGAGATCAAGGCTGGCTTGCCCCGTCACGGCGGGCCTGGCTGCCGCTATGCCGGAAAAACCGGCCTCGAGTTGATCCAGCATCATTTGCACGGCTTGAGGCGTTGCCCCTGTCATTTGCCCGAGCCAGGCTGCCAGATGTTCATGCCAGGCTGCCGGATCAGCCCCGTGCAGGGCAGTGTTGATGCGGGCGTCGATACCCGTGATGAGGCTTTTCGTGCTGCCATGGGCGATCAGTCTTTCCGCCAGAGGCACACCTTCGGGACGGTTTTCGGTAAGGGCATCACGCCACCAGGCCATCCGTGCTGCCGCGATCAACGGCTCGCCGGCCCGCATTGCCCGCCGGACTTCAAGCCAGAGCAGGATCGCATCAGCGATGATCGGGCGTTGGGACGGCGGCGAGAACCCGAGCGTCAGCCCCAAAGCCGGGGATTCACGCCGCAGGTCTGTAACAGCCGAGGTCATGGTGTGGGATCGGTGACGGCAATTCCCGCAAAGGCAACGTGCCGTCCTTCGCTCAACAGTAGGTTCCAGGTCCGGCAGGCCGCTGCCGTTGTCTGGACTTCAAGCGGAATACCTGCCCCGGTCAGCGCCATCCTGAGTTTGGCAAACGGATGCTGCATTGACGCACCGACACCGAGGACGATCAGATCAGGCCGGTTCACCCCGTCAAAAAAGAACTGGAAATCATCCCGGGTCAGGCTGTCTGCAGTATCGGCATCCCAGGCGGTAATGACGAAACCGCTGCCTTCTTCCCCCCGGATCAACACCGAACCCTGATGAAAATCCTCACCGATGGTGAAGCCACCATGACTGTAATCCTTGATTACGGGAGAAAACGGCGGTGTTTCAGGCATCAGCGCTCGTATTCAGGCAGAGGTGTATCTTCATCATCCTTCGGCTTGAGATCAAACCAGTAGAGGGTGGCTACAGCCACGAAAATGGATGAATAGGTCCCGATAACGACCCCCCAGATCATCGCCATAGCGAAATCAGCCAGTACCGCACCACCGAAGAAATAGATCGACAGCAGGGCCAACAGGGTTGTCACCGATGTCATCACCGTCCGGTTCAGCGTTTCGTTCAGCGACCTGTTGAGGATATCCGGGATTTCGTGCGATTTGTATTTCCGAAGATTATCACGGACACGGTCAAACACCACCACCGTATCATTGATCGAATACCCGGCAATGGTCAGCAAGGCCGCCACGGTTGACAGATTAAACTCAAAACT
>JBMHCY010000043.1:0-41206 GCA_049889655.1 Puniceispirillales bacterium (SeqCode) | reverse complement strand
CCCTTGTTGACCTGCAGGTTGATATCGCGAAGAACATGGAACGTGCCGTACCATTTGTTCACCGCATCCATGGACACAACGACCTCGTCGCTGATTTTCATGCCTGATTGCGCTGCTTGTGCCATTGTCATCTCCCTCCGCCGATCAATGCTTGCGACTGCGGTTGAGTTTGTTTTCCATGAAAATTGAATACCGTGACATCCCGAAACAGAAGACAAAGAACACAACGGCAATGAAGAGATAGCCGGTATGGCTCTGAACCGGTGATGCCCAGGCGGCATCCGCCAGGGTAGACTGCGCTGCCCCGAGAAGATCAAAAAGCCCGATGATGCTGACCAGGGTTGTATCCTTGAACAGCCCGATAAAGGTGTTCACGATCCCCGGGATGACGTGTGTCAGGGCTTGCGGCAGGATGATCAGCCGCATCGACTGCCAGTAACTCAGCCCGATGGCATCTGCACCTTCGAACTGGCCCTTGTCGATCGCCTGCAAACCGCCGCGGACAACCTCGGCCATGTAGGCGGCAGAGAACAGCATCACCCCGACCAATGCCCGCAGAAGGTTGTTGAAATTCACCCCTTCCGGCATGAACAGTGGCAGCATGACCGATGCCATGAACAGCACGGTAATGAGCGGCACGCCGCGCCAGAATTCAATAAACACCACCGAAAGGATACGCGCGATCGGCATTTTCGACCGCCGCCCGAGGGCAAGGATGATCCCCAGGGGCAGCGATGCAACAATCCCGGTGATCGCCACCACCAGGGTGATTAGCAGCCCGCCCCAATCATTGGTGTCGATCGGCCGCAGCCCGACATCAACACCCAGCGTGGCGAGAACGACAGCATAGGCAATCAACAGCCAGCCGGAGATGCCGAAAAGAGACGCGATCTGCGCCATAAACTCCCCGAAAAACCTGCGGCCGGAGAGCCTCCCCACAGTGATCAGCCCCAGGGCCACCACGGTGATGATCATCAGCGTTGTGTAATTTGTCTCAAACGCCCCACCGGTCAGAAGAATGGTGGCAATCACCGGATAAACGGTCAGGAGAAACACCCCGGCAATTCGCCGATAGGGCAGTTTTTCGATCAGCAGCCAGACAAGCCCGACAAGCCCGATAAAGCCCGCCAAATTAACCCGCCAGAGTTGATCGGAATCATACGGCCCGTAGATGAGGAATTTCATTTTTGCGGCGACGAAAGGCCAGCAGGCACCGTGCCATCCGGCTGGCAGACTGCCACCCTGCTCTACCGTCCAGCACGCCTCGCGCTTAAGCCCTTCCGGATCAGACCAGACGGCGGAGATGAAGGCGAAATCGATCAGCGACCAGGTGATGCTGATCCCGAACCAGGCCACAAGTACCGTGAATATCCCCATCAAGACCGAGGTGATGGTAGCCCCGGGAGATGAAAAATCAGACATTGATGCAAAAATATTATGGTAGAACCAGCCTGAAATCCCAGCCTCGGAAGCCGGTGGTGGCAGCAGCGGCGCGGCTTCCGTGCGGACATAGCCCTTGGCGGAACCCTTTTTCGATGATTGCGATGATCCAGCCATATCCTACCGCTCCACCAGTTTGACCCGAGCGTTGAACCAGTTCATGAACAGCGCCGTAACAATCGAAAACGTGAGATAGACGCTCATCATCATGAAGATCATCTCGATCTCCTTGCCGACCTGGTTGAGCGCCGTCCCGGCAAAGACCGAAACCAGTTCAGGATAGGCGATCGCCACCGCCAGTGATGAGTTTTTCGTCAGATTGAGGTACTGCGAGGTTAATGGCGGGATGATAATCCGCATGGCCTGGGGAATGATCACCAGTCGCAGGATCGGCCCCCGCTTGAGACCGAGGGCGAGCGAGGCTTCAGTCTGGCCTTTGTTGACCGCCTGTATCCCTGCCCGGACAATCTCGGCAATGAACCCGGCAGTATAGAGCGACAATGCCAGCCAGAGCGCGATCATCTCAGGAATAACGAGGATACCGATATCATTCTGGAACCCGCGCTTGAGGATCGGGCCCGTTTCTTTGAACACGGGCAGTTCCCAGGTCAGCGGGCTGCCGGTCACAAGGAAGACAGCCAGCGGCAGGCCAAAAAGCAGCCCCAGCCCGGCCCAGAACGAAGGAAAGGTCTGCCCTGTGCGCTGCTGGCGCATTTTTGCCCAGCGTGTCATGCCGATCGTCAGCACAACAGCAAGGCCAAGGGCAATCACCGTTGCCATGAAGCCTTCCTGAGGATGCGCCGCCGGCATATAAAGACCAGTGATATTGACCCCGATCACATCGGGGATGATTTCGATCTTGCCGCGCTTGTTCGGGAGCGCCCGCAGCACGGCGAAATACCAGAAAAACAGTTGCAGCAGCAGCGGAATATTGCGGATGAATTCAACATAAACCGTCGCGAAGCCGCGGATAACAAGGTTTTGCGAAAGCCGCATGATGCCGAAGGCAAAACCGATAATGGTCGCGGCCAGAATGCCGAAAAAGGCAACAATGAATGTATTAACGATACCGATGAAATAGACATCGAGATAGGTCGATTTACCGACTTCGTAGTCGAACATCCAGGTGCCGAGTGTCTGGCCGATCTGGAAACCCGCTGTCTGATTGAGAAAGCCGAAACCGACAGATTTGTTTTGTGATGCAAGGTTGGTGATCGTGTTGTCGACGATCCACCAGAAACCCAAAACAATCCCCGCAAGCAGCAGAATCTGGAAGATCAGACTGCGCGAACGGGTGTCATTGAGGAGCGTCAGAAAAATGGATTTGTCGGAAGCCATTTTCATAGTCTTGAATTGAGTTTGGTAAAAACATACCGCCTGACATGATGCCAGGCGGTATGCGTAAGTGGTCAGTGATTAGCGCACCGGCGGGGCATACATGATGCCACCATTGCTCCACAGCGCATTGACACCACGAGCAAGCTTCAGCGGCGTGTTTTCGCCGACGTGCTTTTCGTAGGACTCACCGTAGTTACCAACCTGGGAGATGATGTTCATCGCCCAGTCATTGCTCAGACCCAGCTCTTCGCCGAAGTTACCTTCAGAGCCCAGCAGACGCTTGACAGAAGGATTTTCGGACCCGGCCATGTCACCAACATTGGCAGAAGAAATACCCATTTCTTCAGCGTTGATCATGGCGTTAAGGGACCAGCGAACAATGTTGAACCAGTTGTCGTCACCCTGACGAACGACCGGACCAAGCGGTTCCTTGGAAATGATTTCCGGCAGAACAACATGGGCGTCCGGGTTGGTCAGCTTGCCACGCTGGGCAGCCAGACCGGACCGGTCAGTGGTGTAGACGTCACAACGGCCAGCGTCGTAAGCGGCAACAACTTCGTCAGCCTTTTCAAAGGCAACGAGGTTGAAGCTCATGTTGTTTGAACGGAAGAAATCAGTGATGTTCAGCTCAGTGGTGGTCCCGGTGTTGGTGCAAATGTTTGCGCCATCCAGTTCCATGGCGGAAGTTGCGCCAAGAGCCTTCGGAACCATCATGCCCTGACCGTCGTAGTAGTTAACGCCGGCAAAGTTGAGGCCCAGCTGGGTATCACGAGTCATGGTCCAGGTGGTGTTACGCGACAGAATGTCGATTTCACCGGAGCTCAGGGCCGTAAAACGCTGCTTGGCCGAAAGCGGGCTGAACTTGACCTTGCTGGCATCACCGAAAACAGCAGCGGCAACAGCACGGCAGAGATCAACATCGAGACCGGTCCAGTTACCGGCATCATCAGCATTGGAAAAACCAGGCAGACCCTGGGAAACGCCACACTGGACGTGACCTTTGGCCAGAACCTGTTCGAGAGTGGCACCACCATGGCCACCGGCCATAGCGCTGCCTGCGAGGACTACGCTGGCAACGCCAACGAGTGCAGTAGCAATTTTTTTCATTGTACCTTCCCTAAATGAAATGTAATCAAGGATCGAGTTCCTTGAAGCATGTTATTTAAGCAACCATGGCAGAAATAACAATAATTTAATTCAAATCAGGTCAAAACTTTTTCGAAAATATCAAAGATTTATCCAAAATTGGTATAATATACCCCAATTCACGAGAAAGACTCCCATGAAAAAGAACCATTCCAAACAAACCAAGGCTGTCCATCTGGGCATGGACCCCCATGCCAACCACGGCATTCCCAACCCGCCTGTCTATCATACCTCGACCATCCTGCGGCCGACGATGAAAGACGATCGCGAGGGCAATTATCGCTATGATTACGGCCGCAAGGGCACACCGACCGCGGAAGCAGTGGAACAAGCCGTGGCGGGTCTTTACGGCTATGAAGACTGTGTCTCCGTGCCTTCCGGCCTGGCTGCGATTACCACGGCTTTGCTGGCGGTTGTCGAAACCGGTGACAATGTGCTCTTCCCGGACAGCCTTTATGGCGGCGGGCGGCGTTTTGTTGAATATATGCTGCCTCGGGTTGGTGTCGAAGCGCGTTTCTATGACCCGCTGATCACCGGTGATGCCATCGCGGCCCTGATTGATGATAAAACCGCGGTTGTCTATATCGAAACACCGGGCAGCCAGACCTTTGAGATGCAGGATACCAAGGCCCTCGTTGCCGCCGCCCACAACCGCAACTGTCTTGCCGTTTGTGACAACACCTGGGGCACACCGTTCTATTTTGATGCCGTCGGCCACGGCATTGATATCGTCATCGAGGCCGGGACAAAATATATCGGCGGTCATTCCGATGTCAGTATCGGTTTTGTCGCCGCATCGGGTGATGTTGCGAAACGCATTCGCCGCTACACCGAAGCCATGGGGCTGACGGTGGGGCCGGATGACCAGTACCTTGCCCTGCGCGGCATGCGGACGATCGCGGTCAGGCTCAAACTATCAGAAAATAACGGCCTTCATCTGGCGCGCTGGCTGGAACAGCAGCCGGAAGTGCTGGCCATGCGCCACCCCGGGCTTGAAAGCCACCCCCAGCATGATCTCTGGAAACGGGATTTCACCGGCTCATCGGGGCTGTTCAGCTTTGATCTGGATCCGTCGATCTCCGATGCCGCTTTTGATGCCATGGCCGACAACCTGTCACTGTTTGGGATCGGTGCATCCTGGGGCGGGCATGAAAGCCTGATCACGGAAGCCCGGTTCAAGCGCAATCTTGGCAACAAGACCGAAGCCCGGGTTGTCCGCATCTATGCCGGGCTGGAAGACCCGGATGATCTGCTCGCCGACCTCAAGGCCGGGTTCGAACGCCTGCGCGGGGCGCGCTGAACGCCCCTTCCCTAGCCTTTCGGGGCTGTGCAGGTTTCATCGATCTTCTCAATGATACGGGATTCGCTCTCGGCGATGGTTTCCTTGATCAGCCGCACACCGACATTCACCGTCAGGGCGTGAGCCTTACGGATGGCACCCGTTTCCGCAGCAAATGAGATCATGACAGCAGCGGTCATCATCCCGAGAATAAAGGTGATTACGGGGGTTTTCATGAAAGGCCTCCTTCAATGTCAAACACGCTGATCCTAGCACGGCCGGGTTCGGGCGAAACACCCCCCTCTTGACCCAGATCACGGCTCGGGTAGTCTCAGGATATAGCAGTGACGTCAGGACAGTTTCTATGGAAGACAAATCAAAACGCGCCATCACCATTACCAGGATCATGGGCTTTATTGCCATCGGCATGGCCATGCTGACCGTTGCGGTCTTCATGGTTGCCCTCTACAGCAGTTCATAAAGCGGGAAAAATCCTCACATGACATCATCCCATCGTATTGCCGTCATCCCCGGTGACGGTATCGGCAACGAGGTTGTTCCGGCGGCACTGACCGTCCTTGAAGCAGCCTGTACAAAGTTTTCCATCAATCTCGAATTTGATCACTTCGATTTTGCCTCCTGTGCCTATTACGAAGAGCACGGCCAGATGATGCCCGATGACTGGAAAGACAGGATCGGTCAGCATGATGCGATCTTTTTCGGTGCGGTCGGCTGGCCTGATCTGGTCCCGGATCATATCTCGCTCTGGGGCTCGCTAATCAAGTTCCGGCGGGAGTTTGACCAGTATGTCAACCTGAGGCCCGTCAAGCTGATGCCCGGGGTTCCGGCACCGCTCGCCGGGCGTCAACCCGGTGATATCGATTTCTTCATTGTCCGGGAAAACACTGAAGGTGAATATTCATCCATCGGCGGCCGGATGTTCCCCGATACCGATCGTGAATTTGTCATTCAGGAGAGTGTCTTCACCCGCACCGGTGTTGATCGCGTGCTGAAATATGCTTTTGATCTGGCCATGCGGCGGGATGCCAAAAAACTGACCGCCGCCACGAAATCCAATGGCATCTCGATCACCATGCCCTATTGGGATGAACGTGTCGAAGCAATGGCGGCGCAATATCCCGAGGTGACATGGGATAAATACCATATTGATATTCTGACTGCGCATTTTGTCCTTAATCCCGACAAGTTTGATGTCGTCGTTGCTTCCAACCTGTTCGGGGATATTCTTTCCGATCTGGGCCCCGCCTGTACCGGTACCATCGGCATTGCGCCATCGGGGAACATCAATCCGGAAAAGCTGTTCCCATCGCTGTTTGAGCCTGTCCACGGGTCAGCCCCCGATATCTATGGCAAGGGGATCGCCAACCCGGTCGGGCAAATCTGGACAGGGGCCATGATGCTCGATCATCTCGGTTATCCCGAGGCTGGTGCGGCTATCCTCACCGCCATTGAAACCTGCCTTGCCGATCCGGCCCGCCGGACGCCCGATCTCAAGGGCGAGGCGGACACGGTTTCTGCCGCCAGGGCAATCGCCGACTGTCTTCAGCATCAATAGGAGCCATCCTTGGAAAAACGTGAATTGGGAACATCCGGGATCATGGTCTCGGCCTTTTGCCTCGGCAGCATGACCTGGGGCACGCAGAACACCGAAGCCGAAGGCCACGCCCAGATCGATATGGCCCTCGACCACGGGATCAACTTTATCGATACGGCGGAAATGTACCCGACCAACCCGCTCAGCAAGGAAACCCAGGGCGATACGGAAAGGGTCATCGGCTCATGGCTTAAGCGGACAGGCCGCCGCGATGAGATTGTCCTCGCCACCAAGGTCTCCGGGTCGGGATATAAGAATGTCCGTGACGGGGAGCCGATCTCAAAAAAGACGATCACCATCGCGCTCGAAAACTCGCTGACATCACTGCAAACCGATTACGTTGATCTCTATCAGCTGCACTGGCCCAACCGCGGCTCCTATATGTTCCGCCAGAACTGGGTTTATGACCCTTCAGGGCAGGATACTGCCCAGACCGAAGACCACATGGCCGAGGTGCTGACAACCCTGGATGGCTATATCCGTGAGGGCAAAATCAGGGCGATCGGGCTTTCCAACGAGAGCGTCTGGGGGACGATGCGATGGCTTGCCATGGCCCGGCAGATGAATTTGCCAGTGATGCATTCGGTGCAGAACGAATACAGCCTCTTGTGCCGTCTCTATGATACCGACATGGCTGAGATGACCCATCACGAAAAGGTGGGGCTGCTTGCTTTTTCGCCTCTGGCAGCCGGGCTGCTGACCGGGAAGTACCAGAATGGCAGCATTCCCGATGGCTCCCGGATGGCGATCACCTCTGACCTCGGGGGGCGGATCACACCCCGTGTCTGGCCGGCCATTGACGCCTATCTCGCCCTGGCGGCAGAGCACGGCTGGGATCCGGTGCACATGGCCATGTCATTCTGTCTGGCACGGCCGTTCATGACCTCGGTGATCTTTGGTGCAACCAGCCTTGATCAGCTCAAGCGCATCCTCGATGGCCGTGACCTGCGGCTTGACAAGTCTCTTCTCTCGGCGATCAATCGGGTGCAGAAAGCCCACCCGATGCCGTATTAGGCGTCCATAAACCGTTTGATGGAATAGGTTTCAAGATCGATATTCGGGCGCTGGCCGGTGATCATGCTGGCTAGCAGCCGCCCGGTTTTCGGCCCGCCCGTCAACCCGACATGGTGGTGCCCGAAGCCCATGAACGCCCCTTCATAGCCGGGGACATCACTGATCACCGGGATCGAATCCACCGGGGCCGGGCGATGCCCCATCCACTCGGTTTCCTCACGCCAGGTCAGCTCGGGCATATTCTCGGCGAGATGATGCCGCAGCAGAGCAAAAGGCGCGGCGGAGGGCCCCGCCTCCAGCCCCCCGAATTCAACAACCCCCGCCAGCCTGATGCGGCCATCCATCGGGGTGATGACGAATTTCCCGGAGGCGATATAGAGCGGTCGCTGCGGTGTGTGGCTCGGCTCCCATAACTCGATATGATAACCGCGCTCTGATTCCAGCGGTATCCTGATCCCGAACTGCCGTGCCAGTTGCCCGGACCAGACACCGGTGGTGAGCGCAACCCGATCTGCCTGATGCCATTCACCGCCAGCCCTGACACCGGTGGCGATGCCGTTTTCATGGCTGACCCCTTCAACATCAGCAATGATCAGCCGCCCTCCCTGTTTTTCAAAATGGCGAACCAGTGCGGTGATGTAATCACCCGGGCTCCTGATAAAACCGTGATCATTCATGGCTGCGATGAACCCGGCTCGCCCCGCAACGGCAGGTTCATAGCCGGCGATGGCCTGGCCTTCGTATTCATCCCAGGTAAAGCCGAGCCGCTGCCGGATTTGCCAGGTCAGGGCATCCTTTTCGAAGGCTGCTCTGGATTTGTAGATATAGGCGTAATCGGCCGGGGTGATCCAGTCTTCAGCCCCGGTTCCCGCGGCAAGGGCCTGGTGATCAGCAAGCGATTCCCCGATCACGGGGGTCAGGGCATCGGCGATACGGTTGGTGTCTTTGTGGTTGGCATGGCCAAGATAGCGGAACAGCCACGGCATCAGTTTCGGCAGATACCCCCATTTCAGAAAGAGCGGCTGATGCGGGTCAAACAGCATCCCCGGGGCCTTGCCAAGGAGACCGGGGGTTGTGACAGGAACAACCGACCCCGATGCCAGAATACCCGCATTGCCGTAACTGGTTCCGCCTGCGGGGCCGATTTTGTCAATCAGCGTGACCTGATGGCCAGCACGCTGAAGCCAGATCGCTGTTGAAACACCAACCATCCCAGCACCGACAACAATCACAGCAAGCGGTTTTTCAGCCATCATTACCCCAAATCCCTGAAATGATTTAGTCCAACGATCACTACTATAGTCACCCACAAAGCCCCGCATCAACGAGCATTTGCAGATCGCGCTTGTTCTGGGCCCTGAAAAAGCGCATCATCGCTTTGCCGTTTGTTTTGCTGCGTTGTTGTTTGATTGCCTTAGGATCACGACCAGCCAGGGGCCGGGCGGCGTGAAGATGAATTTTTGAGGTCCGTTTTTTGCTGGTGTCCTGCCTTGAATTCCTTGGCCGCAATGCGCGGCTGGTCCTGCCTGTGGGGATCGTGCTGGCAGTCTTTCTGCCGGGTGATGGCGGGCAGTTGCGTGTTATCGTGCCTTTTCTGATCGGGCTGATCTATGCCGTAGCCTTTCTGCAAATCGATCTGAAAGCCATGGTCACGGAATCCTTCCGGCCGCAGCAGATCGCCTGGAGCATTGCCATCAGCCTGTTGATACTGATGGCGATCCCATTTCTGTTGATGAATTTCTGTCTCCTGATCGGGATAGACCCGCTCTATATGCCCTCGGTGATCTGGTATGCCGTAGCCCCGCCAATAGCCTCGACGGCGTGGATGTGCGGCCTGCTGGGGCTCAAGATGGCGGTGGCGATGAAGATCGTTGTGATGACAAGCCTGCTTTCGCCATTCACCGGGCCGGTACTGGCCAGTTTCTTCCTCGGCGGGGCTGTGCCGGTATCATCGCTGCAGATGCTGTTTGATCTGGTGATGATGATCTTTGGCGGCATTCTCGCAGCCCAGGTCTGGAAGAAAGTCGTGGGTCAGGACTGGATCGACCGTAACGCGACTGCCCTTTCAGGGCTGTCGGTCATTGCCATGCTGATCTTCCTTGTGCCTGTATTCAACGGTGTTCTCGGGCGGTTCATCGCCACACCGGAGATGGCCCTGCACCTGCTCGCCATAGCCATGGGGCTGAATTTCTCGACTCAGGCGGCATTCATGCTGTTGTCACGGTTTTCAGGAAACAAGGATGCCGCTGATACCAATGCCGTGCTGGCGGTGGTATCAGGCAACCGCAATGTCGGGCTCTATTACGGGGCTCTGCCGCCAGACCCCATCTTCGGGCTGTTCACGGCGATGTATCAGGTGCCGATCTACCTCACACCGCTGTTCATTGAGGCGTTGCGACGCGGCCGCTGACCGCTCAGGGGGCGTCGACTTCGGTTGTTGGGAATTCGGCCGGTGAGCAGATCTCGATCAATTCGAGATCATCACTGTGGCGGATTTCACGATGCCTGATGCCCGGTGGCTGCAAGGCGGCGGAACCCGCCCGAAAGGTCACTTCCCCCTGGCCTTCATATTCAAAGATCACCCAGCCCTTGAGAATATAGATCATCTGAAAATCGAGATCATGGGTATGCCATTTCGGTTCAGCATGACGGCCGGGGACAGCCCGGATCACATGGGCGATATAGCGGCCTGCCGTGGCCTTGCTGATGCCGAGATCACGGTATTCGAAAAACGCCCGCAGGCCGCCGGTAAAGCCGCCTTCGGCAAGACCGGTTCCATCAGCGTGGCTGACCGTGAAGGCCTGGCCTTTCCATGTCTGTGATGCCATGGCCCCTACCTCCCCGTATCAAACACGGTTGCCCCGGTAGTCCGGCGGTTGATCAGCGCATCAAAAGCGGCCGGAACATCCTTGAGGGCATAGCGTTGATTGATCGACAGGCTGACATGACCATCGGCCAGCATCGAAAACAGGTTCCCGGATACCTCAGCCAGGCTTTCCGGTGTATCGATGAAACTGAATAGGGTCGGCCGCTGGGCATAGAGCGAGCCGTTCTGTGCCAGATCACCAGTGGCAAAATTCTTGATCACCCCGCTCGACTGGCCGAAGGAAACAAACAGGCCGAATTTACGCAGGCATTTGAGCGTCTGCGGATAAGTGGCCTGACCAACGCTGTCATAAGCCACCGAAACCCCCTTGCCGCCCGTGATTTCGGCAACAGCTTCGGTGAAATCCGTGGTGTTGTAGTTGATCACATGGGTGTATCCGGCAGCCTTGGCCTCAGCCAGTTTTTCATCACTGCCGACAGTGCCGATGCTGGTCGCCCCGATATGGCGGAGCCATTGCCCGGCGATCAGCCCGACACCCCCCGCAGCAGCATGGAACAACACGGCATCCTCAGCGGTGACGCGGAAAGACCGGTTCAGCAGATATTCCACCGTCATGCCCTTGAGCATCGCTGCGGCAGCGACTTCATCGCTGACTTCATCCGGCAGTTTGACAAGTTTGGCAGCCGGCATGACGCGTTCTTCGCGATAGGCCCCGTTCGGGGTCGTGTAGGCAACGCGATCACCGACAGCAAAGCCACTGACCCCTTCACCAAGGGCAGTGACAACGCCGGCAGCCTCACTGCCGGGGATTTGCGGTCCTTCTTCAGGAAAAGGATAGATACCGCTGGTCATGTAGACATCGATAAAATTGAGACCGATTTTGGTTTGGCCGATGACGACTTCACCCGGGCCGGGGGCCGGTGTTGGCAGATCACGCCATTCAAGCACCTCGACGCCGCCGGGTTGATCGGCACAATAAGCATGAGCCATGGTTCTGTTCCTTATCTCGTTTGTATCTTGTGGTTACGATATGGGGACAATGGTGCTATGGTCAATCTCCAGTTTATTGAAGTTTCTCCACAGGTTCCCATGACAAAGCCCGCAGATTTCTGGAATGAACGCTATCAGCGTGATGATTATATTTTCGGCACGGAAGCCAATGATTTCATCCGCGCCATGACGCCTTATCCCTCCCCCGGCATGAAAGCCTTTGCCCCGGCTGATGGTGAAGGCCGCAACGGGGTTTTTCTTGCCCGCATGGGTTATGCCGTGACCTCAGTGGATGTTTCTGCGCTGGCTGTCGACAAAGCCCATAAACTGGCCGATGCCCACGGGGTTGAGATCAATGCCCATGTGGGGGATGTCTTTGACCATGCCAAGACCGCCAGTGACTATGATCTTGTGATCATCAGTTTCATGCATTTTCTGCCGCAGGATCACGACCGCTTCATCAGGCTTGTGCGCGACTGCCTTAAACCCGGAGGGCTGGTGATCATGGAAAATTACACCATTGATCAGATCCCGCTGACCTCAGGCGGGCCGAAAAATGAGGATATGCTCCTGACCCGGGGCCGTGTCGAAGCCGATTTCGACGGGTTTGATATTGAAATCCTGCGGGAGAACAGACGCTTTCTCGCCGAAGGCCCCCGCCATCAGGGTGAAGCAGCGGTGATCCAGCTGGTCGCCCGTAAGCCAACCACTTGACCATGGCCAAACGCGCAATCACCCTTCAGCCCCAGACCATGGGAATTCTGCTGGCCATTGCCGCCGCGCTGATCTTTTCCTTTCAGGACGGGGTGTCGAAATATCTGGCGCAGAACTACAACGTCATCTGGGTGGTGATGTTCCGCTACTGGGCCTTTGCTGTCTTCGTGATCGCCATCTGCTCCCGGCAGGAAGGCGGGATCCGGAAACCTTTTCAGACGTCACAATTGCCGATCCAGTTCTTCCGCGGGGTGCTGCTGGTTATGCAGGTGTGCCTGATTATCTGGTGTTTTGCCAATATTGGCCTCATTAACACCCATGTGATCTTTGCCAGTTTCCCGCTGATCGTCACGGCCCTATCGGTGCCGCTGCTGGGAGAAAAAGTCGGCTGGCAACGCTGGCTGGCGATTATCTGCGGTTTCATCGGGGTGATCGTCATCCTGAGGCCGGGGAGCAGTGTGTTTTCGCTGCAATCGCTACTGCCGCTGCTCGCGGCCACCTCCTTTGCCTGCTATCACATCCTGACCCGCTATGTCGCTCGCAAGGATGAGGCCATGACCAGTTTTTTCTGGACAGGGATCGGCGGTGTTATCGCCATTTCCTGCATCGGTCCGTTTTTCTGGGACCCGATGCAGACGGCCCATGACTGGATGTGGATGGGGGTTCTCTGTGTTCTCGGGGCCTCGGGGCATTACTGCACCATCCGTGCCCTTGAAATTGCCGAAGCATCAAGCATCCAGCCGTTTTTCTTTCTGCAACTAGTCTTCGCGGCCCTGATCGGCTTTGTGCTTTTCGGCGAGACCGGGACATTATCAATGCTCATCGGGGCGATGATCATCGTGGCGTCGGGGCTGTTCACCTTCTGGCGTGAAAACCGGCGTGTCAGGCAGGATAGCCAGGGCTAAGCGTGTCATCTCACCGCTTGCCATCACCTGCCCCGGGTTTCATAATGAATTTTTATCAATAATGGGTGGATTTCATGACCATTGCTTTTGACCAGTTTACCCCTTTTGCATCGCTGTTCGGTGGTGTGCTGATCGGCCTTGCAGCGCTGTTCCTGATGGCCACAAACGGCCGTGTTATGGGGATCAGCGGCATTCTTGGCGGTCTTTTTGCCGCCGGTGAGACATCATCAAACAAAACCTGGCGGCTGGCTTTTCTCGCCGGAACCATCGCCGGGCCGCTTATCCTGGTGATAATCACCGGTGACAGCATCGCGTCAACGAAAGTCGCCGAAGGGTTCTGGCTGATGGCGGCCGGGCTCGTCGTCGGGCTGGGCACGGCCATCGGTTCAGGCTGCACCTCAGGCCACGGCATCTGCGGCCTCGCCTATCTGTCACCCCGCTCACTGGCGGCGGTCATGACCTTCATGGCCACAGCGTTTGTGACGGTTTTCATCATCCGTCATGTGATGTAAGGGAGGTTGGTAATGGCACTTGTTTCCGCATTGATCTCTGGGGTGGTCTTCGGCATCGGCCTTGCCCTTTCGGGCATGCTCGACCCGTCAAAAGTTGCCGGTTTCCTTGATCTCTTTGGTGTCTGGGATCCGTCTCTGGCCTTTGTCATGGGGGGTGGTGTGATTGTCAATTTCATCGGCTATCACCTGGTCCTGAAAGAGAAAAAGCCCCTGTTTGCAACGGGATACAACCTTACTGATAAGAAAGCCATCGACCGGCCGCTGCTCATCGGCGCAGCACTTTTCGGGATCGGTTGGGGGATGGGTGGACTATGTCCCGGCCCGGGTGTAGCATCATTGTTGCTGGATCCGTCCATGGCTGTTGGCTTTGTGGCATTCATGATCGCAGGGCTGTCTCTTGGGCGAGTCATCAGCAGACGTCTGTGATGACTGAAAGAGGTAGAGGATGACTTCCGACCGGGTGAATACGCATTCGACCGAAGACCTGCAACAGATTGACAATGATCACGTGATGCACCCCTGGGCATCGATGGGACGGGATGACCCGAACCTCGATGTTGTTGAACAGGCCAGCGGCATCTACATGGTCGATCGCGATGGCAAACGGTTTATCGATGGACCGGGCGGGATGTGGTGCGTCAATATCGGTCATGGCCGCAACGAAATAGCTGATGTCATGGCCGAACAGGTCTCGCGTCTCGGCTATGTGAGCCCGTGGACAGCCTCAACCGAGGCCTCATCGCTGCTGGCCGAACGCCTGGCTGCAGAAGCCCCCGGTGATCTCAATACTGTTTTTTACACCACCGGCGGGTCTTCGGCGGTGGATACCGCCCTGCGGTTTATCCAGTTCTACAACAACGTCAAAGGCCGTCCTGACAAGAAGGTCTTCATCGCCCGGGAAAAGGGCTATCACGGCTCGACCTATCTTGCCGCCAGTGTTTCCGGCAAGGAACGCGATCGCAAGTTTCTTGATACCAACACTGATTTTGTCCGCTTTCTGCCAAATGTGAACCCCTATACAAGGCCCAAGGGCATGAGCGTTGAGGACTGGAGGGATGAAAAACTCGCCGATCTGGAAAACATGATCCTCAAAGTTGGCCCGGAAAAGGTTGCCGCCTTCATCGCCGAGCCGATCCTTGCTTCCGGCGGGGTGATTGTCCCGCCCGAAGGTTATCACAAAGGCTGCCTTGAGATTTGCCGCAAATATGACGTGCTCTACATTTCCGATGAAGTGGTCACCGGTTTCGGGCGGCTCGGCCATATCTTTGCCTCGGAAAAGGTTTTCGGGATCACCCCGGATATCATCACCTGTGCCAAGGGGCTGACCTCAGGCTATGTGCCGATGGGGGCCGCGATCATTTCGGACCGGCTGATCAATGAAATCAGCAGTGATGAGAATGCCGATATCCTGTTCTCGAACGGTTATACCTATTCAGGCCATCCGGTATCAGCAGCAGTGGCACTCAAGAATATCGAAATTATGGACCGCGAGAATCTCTGTGCCCATGTTCGCGAGATTAGCCCCTATTTTCAGGAACGGCTGAAGCAATTGGGTGAAAAACACCAGATCATCGGTGATGCACGCGGGATCGGCCTTCTGGGCTGCCTTGAGGGGGCTGCCGCACCCGGCACGCCGGAAGATAAACGCCTCGCCATTGACCATGAGTTTGGCCACCGCATGGATGTTGCTGCCGAAAAGCGTGGCTTGCTGGTACGGCCGCTGATCAATATGTGCGTGTTCTCACCGCCGCTGGTGATCAACCGGACTGAGATCGACAAAATGTTTGATATTCTTGACGAAACGATCAGCGAAGTCGAAGCCGAGATGCTGGGCTGACTGCCAGAATAAGGTTGTCATGGCTGATATTCATGGTACGCTTTCCCTAGAGTTACTCGTTTAGGGAGGATACGATGAACTTGTTCATGAAAACCGTTGTGTCTGCCGCAGCCGCTGTTTCGTTCAGCAGTATGGCGCTTGCTGCAGATTCTGAACTGGTCGTCTTTGACTGGGCCGGCTACGAAGACCCGAACTTTTTCCAGCAGTATATTGATAAGCACGGTGACGCACCGACATATTCGTTTTTCTCGGATGAAGAAGAAGCGTTCCAGAAAATCCGTGCCGGGTTCAAGGCTGATCTTGGCCACCCCTGCTCACAGTCTGTGATCAAGTGGCGTGAGGCCGGGATCATCGAACCGATTGATACATCCCGCCTGAAGAACTGGGACAAGGTTATTTCCAACTTCAAGGATATGGAAGGCTTCAACGTCAACGGCGAACAGTGGGTCGTCCCGATTGACTGGGGTGCAACCGCCCTCACCTACCGCACCGATCTGGTTTCCGCTGATGAAGCCGCGACGCTGCAATCCTTCGCCGATCCGAAGTTTGCCGGCCGCGTTTCGCTGGTGGACAATGTCGATGATGCCTATGCGCTCGGTTTCCTTGCCACCGGTGTTACCGACTGGAACAAGGCCACCATGGCCGATCTCGACAAGGCTTCCGCCTTCCTGCGTGAAGTTCACAAGAACGTTCGCACCTACTGGCAGGACGGGGCCGAAGTCCGGAGCCTGATGACCAGCGGTGAGATCGCCCTGTCCTGGTCATGGAACGAAGTCGCCGTCATCCTTGAAGGCGAAGGCGTTCCTGTTGCCATGAACCGTGACACCCAGGAAGGGTCGTCAACCTGGGTCTGCGGCTATGTTATGCTGAAAGACGGCAACGGGTCCAAAGACAAGGCTTATGATTTCCTTAATGCCTGGCTGGAAGAAAGCTCGGCTGAGTATATCGTGACTGAATGGGGCTATGGCCACTCCCACGGCGGTGTCATGAATGCCATCGGGGAAGAAAACGGTTTCGGTACGCTGGAAAGCTATTCCCAGAACACGCTCTGGCAGGCTCCGGTTTCACCGGATATGCGTGAAGCGATGATCAAGGAATTCGAACTGATCAAGGCCGGTTTCTAAAGCCGCCGCCACAACCAAGAAAAGGTGGGGATTTCCCCACCTTTTTTTCGCCCCTTTTCAGGGGGTCAGCCCAGCAGAACGAGGGATTCCGCCCCGAGACCGATCCGGGTCTTTTCACCGATCTCAAGGACTTTGCGCCCCGCCGTATTCCGCATCGACACCGTCACCGGCTCGGCGATACGATCGATCTTCACGGTATAATAGGTCATGTCGCCATAATAGGATGTTTCAACGACCTCACCCATGATCTCAATCTCGGCCTTATCGGTTTTCGTGAAAAGGATGGTCAGCATTTCCGGCCTGATGCCAATGGTGACCTTGCCCTCCTTGAGCGGGATTGGCATCTGGTCGGGTTTGATCTTGACGGTGCCGATCGGCCCCGCATCAACCTCAAGGGACTTGGCCCCGATCTTGAGCAATTTGCCGTCAACAAAGTTCATCACCCCGATGAAAGATGCAATGCGCTGGTCTTTAGGACGGCGGTACAATTCCTGTGGGGTGGCCAGTTGAGCGATCTGGCCGTCAAACATCACGGCGATCCGGTCAGACATGGTGAGTGCCTCTTCCTGATCATGGGTCACCAGAATGAAGGTGATCCCCACCGTCCGTTGCAGCGACCGCAATTCGACCTGCATCTGTTCGCGAAGTTTCTTGTCCAGTGCTGAAAGCGGCTCATCCAGCAACAGCACTTTCGGTTTCATGATCAAGGCCCGGGCCAGGGCCACACGCTGACGCTGACCACCGGAAAGCGCAAAGGCGGGACGCTTGTTGTAGCCTTCAAGATCAACAAGGCCGAGCATTTCATTGACCTTGGCCTGCAATTCAGCCTTGGGAAGCCCCTGTTTTTTCAGCCCGTAAGCGACGTTTTCCTCAACATTCAGATGCGGGAAGATGGCGTAGGACTGAAACACCATATTGGTGGGGCGATGGTTGGGTTCGACGTTTTCCATGCTGCTGCCGGCAATGACGATCTCGCCGTCATCGGGATGCTCAAACCCGGCAATCAGCCGCAGCAGCGTTGTCTTGCCGCAACCCGAAGGGCCGAGCAGCGAGAAGAACTCCCCTTCCCGGATCACCGTATCAACTCCGTTGACGGCCTGGACCTCTCCAAACGCCTTGACGACGGATTTGATCTCAACCATCGGATTTTCAGAAACGGGTTGTGCCATGGTCGTTCCCTTCGGTTAGTTCTTGTCTTCGGTGGCTGCCAGGGCCGCCGATTTGTTTCGGAAATATTCCCCCGCTGTCAGCAGGACAAGCGACAGGATCAGCATGATGAAGCCAAGCGCCATCACCCCGGGCAGTTTGGAGGGGAACCGCAACTGCGACCAGATATAGACCGGCAAGGTCGGCTCTGTGCCCGTCAGGAAAAAGGCAATAATGAATTCATCGAGTGAAATGGTGAAGCCGATCAAAAGGGATGAGATCAAGCCCGGCATGACGAGCGGCAGGATCACCCGGAAAAAGGTTTCGCGCCGGGTCGCCCCCAGATCAAGCGAGGCCTCTTCCAGAAAGCGATCCATGTTGTTGAAGGCAGACAGCAGGATGGCAATGGAAAACGGCATACAGATCAGCACATGGCCGAGAATAACTGTCCAGACATTGAGCTCGAGCCCGAGTTGCACCAGCACGATCAGCAGCGATACACCGACGATGATCTCCGGCAGCACCAGCGGCAGCATCAGGAAAGACATGATCGGCTTCTTGCCGAAAAATTCATAGCGTGCCGCTGCCCGGGCCGCCAGAACACCAAGACATGTACTGAGAACAGCAGAGGATACCGCGACAATAAGCGAGTTCTTGAGCGCGACAAACAGCGTTGATTCATTGGCCAGCCCTTCAAACCAGCCAAAGGTGAAGCCTTTGAGCGGAAAGGCGATCACGGCACTGTCATTGAAGGCGAAAATCGGCAGCAGCATGACCGGGGCATAGAGAAAGATCAGATAGAGACCGACAAAAATGGTGAAGGATCGTGGCGCGCGCATCAGGCCTGCCTCCTCAACCAGCGGCGGTTCAGCAGCACGAAGGTCAGGGCACACAGCCCCACCACAAACATCGCCGTCACAGCAAGGGCCGCACCCAGCGGGGCATTGTTGGCTTTGGAAAACTGAACCTGGATCATGTTGGCGATCATCAGCCCTTCGGTACCGCCCACCAGTTTCGGGGTCACGTAATCACCGATGGTGGGGATGAAGATGATCAGGGCGGCGGCCACAATCCCCGGGGTTGCCAGCGGCAGTGTCACCCGGAAGAACCGGCGGAACGGCCCGTCACCGAGATCACGTGCGGCTTCGAGCAGCGACCGGTCGATCTTCTCCAGAGCCACGAAGATCGGCAGGATCGCAAACGGGGCCCAGGCATGGGCCAGGGCGATGACCACAGCATTGGCGTTGTAGAGAATGAAGGTCAGCGGCTCATCGATGATCGACAGCCCCTGCAAAGTCGAATTGAGCACGCCGTTATAGCCGAGAATGATCTTCCAGAGGAAAATCCGCAGCAGATAACTTGTCCAGAACGGGATGGTGATCAGGAACAGCCACAAGGCCTTGCGCTTGCCACCATAGAACGAGATGTAATAGGCCATGGGAAAGGCCAGCAACACGGTGACCGCCGTCACAACAAGAGAGATCGTCAGCGACCGTTTGAGCAGCAATGCATAGACCGGATGCGAGCCGATTTCCCGATAGTTATCGAGGGTCAGGGTACGGTCGAGCACAAGATAATCCTGCGTCCAGAAACTGAGCAGGAGCATCATCAACAGCGGAGCGGCCAACAGCAGCAGCGAAAACCCGAAGGGAGTCGACACCAGTTTCAGCCCTGAACGGCTTTCTCGGCTGAATATCATGGCCATTCTAGAATGCTGTCCCTGAAAAATCGGCATTGATCTGGCTGAGGCTGCCAGGTGCCGGTGGGGTGGCGAGGCCGGTGACCGGCAACACTTCCCTCAATTTGTCGTGATAGCCGCGCACACCTTTTTCGAGATCAGAAAGGATGATGCCGTCAAAAGCACTGGATTGAATGGCTTCCTGCGACCAGACCGTCAGCATCCTGTCCTCTTCCGCAGTGAGCAGATCAATGCGCATCGAAAGTTTACGGGCCAACCGTGTCACCCTGTCTTCATTCGGGCGGGCATAGATACCGCCGCGGACAGCAGTTTCGCCAACACCGAGCGGAATATCCTGATAAAAGATCACGGAATCCGGATAAAAGGCGATCACTGTATTCGGGAACAGCCCCAGATAGACCCACTGTTTTGGCAGGCTGGCCCAGGGTTCAGGCAGCATAGTGAGCAGTTTTTTGTAATGCCGGACAGACCACAACCGTGCGGGAGAATCATCGATCACCCCCACCGATCTGTTGGTCATCCCCTGCATCGGCTCATCGATGTAATCCTTGCCGTAGAGATCGTGAAGCCCGGGATGCGCCATCGGCACATGGTAGCCTTCATTATCAACATCACGGACAGACTTCCAGTTCACAGGGGCTGATTCCATCGACCCGAGCGTCCCCTCCACGGCCACGATATTCTCAAGATCATGGGCGGCCACTTCATCTTCGAAACGCGCCATCATGCTGGCCACGGAAGGCTGCGGTCCCGGCTGGAAACGAACAAAGACAAAGCCGTGCCAGATTTCCATTTCAAGGGGCTTCAGCCCCCATTCATCCTTATCGAGGGTCGGGAATGACCGGGGCTGTGCCGCCCCGCGCAACCGACCATCAAGTTCATAGGTCCAGGCATGGAAGGGGCAGGTAATAACGCCGGGGCAGGTACCGCTCTCGCCGGCAACAACCCGCGATGCCCGGTGGCGACAGAGATTATGGAATGCCCGGACAACACCATCACGGCCGCGGATGATCAGTGCCCGCTCACCGACAAGATCGAAGGTGACAAAATCACCGGTCTCGGGCACATCAGCAACATGGCAGGCCAGTTGCCAGTGGCGACGAAACAGCGTTTCGCATTCCAGCGAGTAGAGTTCTTCATTGGTGTAACACCAGCCCGCGAGACCTTCCCGCCCCTGGGGAATGGCCGGGTTCAACGATGGCGAACGATCATTCAAAATATCCTCTCCCCAAAGCAAGGATTGACTAACCCATTCCTTAACCCTGTAATGGTAAGACAGTAAAAAGTTTTCGACAAGGGGTATGCCAGCAAAGCCCCGACGAAGGGGGAGTTCAGGAAATGACTTACGATGCGATCATCATCGGTGCCGGGCATAACGGCTTGACCGCCGCCGGGTATCTTGCCGGAAAGGGCAAATCGGTTCTTGTTCTGGAACGCCGTGATGTGATCGGCGGAGCAGCCCTGACAACGGAATTCGCCCCGGGGTTCCGCAATTCTGAATTTTCCTATGTTGTCAGCCTGCTCGATGAAACCGTGATCCGCGATCTAGATCTGCACAACCACGGACTCGATATCATCACCCGGGATGGAGCTTCCGTCACTTTTGGCCCGGAAGGTCATCTGTGGATGCCCGATAAGCATGAAGACACCCTGCGCGAGATTGCTCGCTTTTCGGAAAAAGACGCTCATAATTATCATCTGCTCGATGAAATTCTTGAAGAAATCTGCGCTGTGGTGCGGCCGCTGATGCGCCGTGCGCCTGTCAATCTCAACACCAGCCTGTTCAGCCAGATCGGGGATGTGCTGGGGACCGGGCAGGTGCTGTCAAAACTGCCGCCGGAATACCGCAGCCATCTGGCGGAACTGATGACCAAATCAGTCGGCCATTATCTCGACCAGTGGTTTGAAACCGATATTCTGAAAGGCACCATGGCCTATAGCGGCAGTGTCGGCAATTTTGCCAGCCCCTATCACCCCAGCACAGCCTATGTGCTGCTTCATCATGTGTTTGGCATGATCGACGGCAAGACTGGCAAATGGGGCCATGCCCGCGGCGGCATGGGGGCGATCACCCAGGCGATGGCCCGGTCAGCCCGGGCCCGCGGTGTTGATATCCGTACTGAGGCAGAAGTCACCGGCGCGCTGATGGACAATGGCCGGATCGAAGGCGTTCGCCTGGCTTCCGGCGAGGAATTCCGTGCCCGGGCGGTGGTGGCCAACTGCCATCCGCAGATTCTCTTCGGCAATATCATCAGCCATGATGACCTGCCGGAAGATTTCAGCCGCCGGATCAAGGGATACCGGTCGGAATCAGGCAGTTTCCGCATGAACCTTGCGCTCAGCGGTCTGCCGCAGTTCACATCGTTGAAGGGCAGTGAGTTTCCCGCTGAGATGATGCTTAACGGGTCAAACAACGTCATGCCGTCGATCCCTTATATTCAACAGGCCTATGATGATGCGATCACCCATGGCTGGGCCCGCAAGCCGGTGATCGAGTTCTGTATCCCGAGCCTGATTGATGACAGCCTGGCCCCTGAAGGCGGCCATGTGATGAGCCTCTTCTGCCAGCATTTCCGCCGCCACCTGCCCGATGGCCGCAGTTGGGATGATGCCCGCGATGAAGCCGCCGATACGATTATCAACACCATTGAGGAATACGCCCCCGGCTTCCGCAACCTGATTGTTGCCCGGCAGATCAACTCACCCCTTGATATCGAACGTAAACTCAACATGGTGGGCGGCGATATCTTCCACGGGGCCCTGCATCTCGACCAGCTCTATGCCATGCGGCCGGTTCCCGGGGCGGCGGCCTACCGGATGCCGGTCAAAGGCCTCTATCTCGGCGGCTCAGGGGCGCATCCCGGCGGCGGTGTTTGCGGGCTGCCCGGCCGCAATTGCGCGCAGATGGTGCTCAAGGATATCTAGAGCGGCTGGCTCGGCACCCAGCAATAGCCCAGCGGATCTAGGATATAGGCCTCGCGAATGCCGTGCTCCTTGTCGGTGGCAGGCTGCAGGATGGTATAGCCTTCCTCAGCCTCGGCACGGGCCACCGCTGCATCGGGATCACAGGCAAAAAGACGCAGTTCAAGGCCGATCCCGCGCGGCGTGTTTTCGGCCAGCATCGCATGATACGGGTTGGCCGCATACGTGCTGTCGGCGTGGAGCTGGATCAAACTGCCTGTATCAGGCTCTTGCTTCCAGGACAGCAGACCGAAAAACGCATCCAGCCTGATCACCGTGAGCCCCAACACCCGGGCCAGCCCGGGGGCATAGGCCAGCGGATCAGGACAGAGCAGGTTGATCCCAAAGCCGTGAAGGCTGCGCCCGAGTTCATCCGCTTCAATGGTTTCAAAATCAGTCATTATCCCAGTTAAGAGGATCTATCCCGTCGCGTCAATTCATCCGGCCCGGGAAAGCCTTTCGGTCAGTTGCGGCCAGCGCGCCAGAAGCCGGTCATGATCAGCCGCCGAAAGCGTGACTTCAAGCATACTGACCCCGTCATCAGCGGTTGCCTGGCTGTGAACACGGCCGTTCTCAAAAAGCCAGGCCCGAACCGCTCCTTCTGATGGAGAAAGTGATATTTCTATTGTTTTTTCGTAAGTTGAAAAGAAATCTTCAATTTTTGATATAAGATGATCAATGCCCTCTCCGGTGGTGGCAGACGTCCTCACCCCGGGGGCATCCGCCGCTGCCAGCCCTTCACTGTCAGCAACAGCATCGATCTTGTTATAGACATGGAGCCGCCGTGTTTTGAGCGCCATCTCATCAAGCCCGAGATCACCCAGGACAGCATCCACATCCCCCTCCTCTTCCCGGGCAAGCGGTGATGACGCATCATGAACGTGGAGCAGTAAATCCGCATAGAGCACTTCTTCAAGGGTACTTTTGAAGGCCTCGACCAGTTCTGTCGGCAACTGGCTGATGAACCCCACCGTATCCGCAAGGATGATCTTCCGCCCGGAAGTCAGCGTGACCTGACGCATCGTCGGGTCGAGAGTCGCAAAAAGCATATCCTTGGATAGCACCCCGGCCCCAGTCAGGGCATTGAACAGCGTTGATTTCCCGGCATTGGTATAGCCCACCAGTACCACTGTCGGGGTTTCAGCACGATCCCGGTTGGCACGTTGCAGATGGCGTGTCCGTTCGACATCCTTCAGTTCCATCTTGATCTGGCTGACACGCTGCATCAGCATCCGCCGATCGAGTTCGATCTGCCGTTCCCCCGGCCCGCCCATGAAGCCGCCACCGCCACGCTGACGTTCAAGGTGGGTCCAGCTACGGACAAGGCGGCTGCGCTGAAAGCTCAGTGCCGCCAGTTCCACCTGCAGACGCCCGGCATGGCTGGAGGCCCGGGCCCCAAAAATCTCAAGGATCAGCGCAGTACGGTCGATCACCTTGCAGCCGGTGATCATCTCAAGATTGCGCTGCTGCACCGGGGCAAGGGCGGTGTTGATGATGATGACAGGGTCATGCCCGTCCTCTTCAGCCTTTTGTTTGAGCATATCGGCATAACCGGCTCCGATGAACGTCGCCGCACGGGGACGGTTCAGCGGGGCGATATCAGCCATGATCACCTCAAGACCGATCGCCTCAGCAAGACCGGAAGCCTCTTCAAGGCACTGCTCGGCCGGGCGTGGCAACGGTTCAAGGCGGTTATCGGGATGAATGACGAAAGCGGTTTCCTGACCCATGGCGGCGAATATAGCCAAATCCGGCGAATACTGCCAATTGATTTGCCAATTCCGGCTTCAGTTTCTATGATCACCGCCATGAGCAATCCGGTTCCCGTCAAAATCGATATTTTTTCCGACATCATTTGTCCGTGGTGTTTTATCGGCAAGAAACGCCTCGAAATGGCGGCAGAACTGCATGACGGGGTTGACCTAAACATCACCTGGCGGGCGTTCCTGCTGAACCCGGGGATGCGCCCCGGCGGCATGGATCGCAAGGCCTATCTCGAGGCCAAGTTTGGGGCCGCCGCCACCAGTTTCTATGACCGCATTGCCCTTGTCGGCGATGAAATCGGCATTCCCTTTGCCTTTGACCGGATCGAAAAGACCCCGGACAGTCGCCCGGCCCAGGGGTTGATCCTTTCTGCAGGCGATAAAGCTGATACGCTTGTTCAGGCTATGTTTGAGGATTATTTCCTCAACGGTATTGATCTCGGGGATAGTGCCTATCTTGCGAAGATGGCCGAACGATTTGATTTGCCCTACCCTGCCAGCGAAGCGATCAAGCGGCAGGTTGATAATGATCTCAAAGATGCCGGCCGGATCGGTATCAGCGGCGTGCCGTTCTTCATCTTTGAAAGTGAATGGGCGATCTCCGGGGCTCACCCACCGGAAAGTTTCATTCCGCTTTTTGATGCGGTGGTCAACCGGCGGCTGTCTGAACAGGGCTGACCAGCTCCCCCAATTCCTCAAGCACCCGACGCACGGATTTGGCCCTGCTCGAGAGCGGCAAGGGCTGCTTGAAGACGAGCCGGTGATCCCCCGTCAGCTGCACCTGCCCGGCCTTACCGGCAATATAGCCAATGAGGGCTTCGGGGGCATCAAACCGATTGTCCCGGAAGCCGAGGCTCAGCCCTTTCGGCCCGGCATCAACACGGGCGACATTGACCCGGCGGCAGAGAATCTTGATCTGGATCGTATCAATCAGGTTGCGGACTTCATCAGGAACCGGGCCAAAGCGATCGACCATCTCGGCCAGCAGGCCTTCGATCTCTTCCATGGTCTCAATGGCGGCAATCCGGCGGTAGAGCGACAGCCGAACCGTCAGATCATTGACGTAGCCGTCAGGGATCAGGACAGTCGTGCCGAGATTGATAACCGGTGACCATGAGACATCCGCCTCTGCTGCCGCGTCAGCCCCGAGACGGGCAGCGTTGACCGCCTCTTTCAGCATTTCCTGATAAAGTTCAACCCCGACCTCACGGACATGGCCCGATTGTTCGTCCCCGAGCAGGTTGCCGGCGCCGCGGATATCGAGATCGTAGGAAGCCAGCGAGAACCCGGCACCGAGGGAATCGAGCGTCTGCATGACCTCAAGCCGTCTCTTTGACTGGGCTGTCAGTATCCGTGACGGGTCGGTTGTCAGATAGGCATAGGCGCGCTGGCGGCTGCGCCCCACCCGTCCACGCAACTGATACAGCTGGGACAGCCCGAACATATCCGCCCGATGGATGATCATGGTGTTGGCCGAGGGGATATCGATGCCGCTTTCGATAATGTTGGTGGAAAGCAGGATATCGGCCTCACCATCGGCAAAGCGGGTCATCGCCTCATCAAGCTCATCCGCCGGCATCTGGCCGTGGGCCGTGATGATCCTTGCTTCCGGCACAATCGCCTGCAACCTGTCATAGACACGCGGCAGATGATCAATCCTCGGGCAGACACAAAAGACCTGGCCGCCACGGAACCTCTCCCGGCGGACAGCCTCAGCCAGCACCACCGGATCCCAAGGGCCGACAGATGTCCGGACAGCCAGTCTATCAACGGGCGGGGTTGCAATGATCGACATCTCACGCACTCCGGAAAGTGCCATCTGCAGCGTCCGGGGGATCGGCGTAGCGCTTAGGGTCAGCACATGAATATCACCGCGCAGGGATTTCAGCCGCTCTTTCTGGGTGACCCCGAAATTCTGTTCCTCATCAACGATCACCAGCCCGAGATTGTTGTATTCGACCTTCTTCGACAGCAGCGCATGGGTCCCGATGGCGATCTGGCATTCGCCGCTGGCGATATCCTGGCGCAGCCGGTTGGCGGCAGTCGTGCCTGTCATCCGGGATAGTGTCCCTGTCTTCAGCGGGAAGCCGCGGAAGCGTTCTTCAAAGGTCTTGCCATGCTGACGCGCCAGCAGGGTTGTCGGCGTTACCACCGCAACCTGGTACCCCGCCATGGCCACCGCAAAAGCTGCCCGCATGGCAACCTCGGTCTTGCCGAAACCGACATCCCCGCAGATCAACCTGTCCATGACCTGACCGGAAGACAGATCACGCATGACATCGTCAATGGTATCAATCTGATCCTCGGTTTCGGCGAAGACAAAGCGCTGGCAGAATTCAGCATAACTGCCTGTATCGGCGATGATGGGCTCAGCCCTGGCCGTCTGGCGCATGGCGGCAATCTTGATCAACTGGTCGGCGATCTCACGCACCCGGCCCTTGATACGGGCCTTGCGCGCCTGCCAGGATGCACCGCCGAGTTTATCGAGCTGAGCCTCGCCGCCCTCCTTGCCATAGCGCGACAGCAGATCAATGTTCTCGACCGGCAGGAACAGTTTGTCACCACCGGCATAAACCACCAGCAGGCAATCATGCTGGGCCCCGGCGGTATCGATCCGCTCAAGCCCTTCATAACGGCCGATACCGTGATCGACATGAACCACCAGATCGCCGGTATCCAGCGATGAGACCTCACGCAGGAAGTTCTCGCCCCGACGTTTTTTGCGGCTCGGGCGGGCAATGCGGTTGCCGTAAATATCCTTTTCGGTGATGACTGTCAGCCCGGGCAGCGTGAAGCCATCCTCGATCGGCCAGACCGCCGCATAGACTGTCCCCGGATTGAGGCTGTCGATGCGCGTGACCGGATTGATCCCCAGCCGTGGCGGCAGATGTTCCGCCACCAGTTCATCGATCCGCGTCCGTGCGCCTTCGGTGGTGGCGGCGAGGATCACTGCGCCCTGCTTGACGAGCCCCGGGATGGCTTCGGCAACGGTTCGGCTCGGCGAGGCCATTTCCATGCCCTCGCTTCTGGTTTCAGCCGTCGCCGCATGATAGACCGCCCCTCTGCGGCCGCCGGCATCATGGCCGTTGCCCGGATCACCGTCCTGACGCCCAAAACGGGAAATCTGGTGGATCAGCAGGTTTTCCCCCAGCCCGGCATAGGTTTTTTCATCCAGATAGAGCGCATCGGGGGGAAGCGGTCGCCAGATGCTGCTGCTGTCCTGATCGTGGGAAATTTCCATCGCCTCGGTTCGGGCAGCATGAAAATCGGTAATCTGGCCGAGACGATGGCGAGCCGCGGCCTCAATCTCATCGGCCATGATCACCGGGGCAGCACCAGTGTAATCGGACAGATGGTCGAGCTGATCATGGAACAGCGGCAGCATATGTTCCATGCCCGGGTGATGACGGCCTTCGGATACCGACAGATAAAGCGGGTCGCGTGAGGCTTCGGCCCCGAACTGTTCCAGATAGCGCCCCCTGAAGGCACTGATTGTTTCATCATTGAGGATAAATTCGCTGACAGGATGCAGGGCGAGCCGGTCAGCCTTGCCGGTGCTGCGCTGCGTTTCCGGATCAAAGTGACGGATCGTTTCTATCTCGGTGTCGAAGAAATCAATCCGTACCGGTTCAGTGGCCCCTGGCGGGAAGACATCGACAATACCACCGCGGATGGCAAATTCACCGGATTCACGCACTGTATCGGCCCGGTGATAGGCATTGGCGACAAAAAACCGGGTGAGTTCGGCGGCACTGATTGTGTCACCGGCCTTGAGCTTCAGTGATGCACCGGAAAACATGGTCCGGGGCGGCACTTTTTGCAGCCAGGCATTGATCGTGGTCAGGACAATACGGGGCTTTTCCCGAGAAGTCGCCAGTTCAGCAAGGCAATGCAGACGCTTGCCCGTGAGCACACCCCCCGGCGATATGCGGTCATAGGGCAGGCAATCCCAGGCCGGAAATTCAAGCACGGTTTCAGGATCAACCCCGAAAAGCGCCAGCGAGGCGGCCATCCGCGCCAGCCCGTTATCATCAAGGGCGATATGAACCGCCCTGCCCTCATTTTCATGGGCAAGGTGGATCAGGGCCATGGCATCGGCACCCTCCGGCACGCCCCAGAGCATTCCCGGTGCGGTGACGGCCCAGTCTTCGAGAAACGGCATCTTCATGATTGCCGCTTCTCGCACCATTCACGAAGCCGGTCAAACGCCGGGTTGGAAAATCCTTCGGGCAGAGGGTCATTGCCGCTCAGCCACCCCCAGATTGACGGATCACCGTAATCGAGCAACGCTTCAAAGGCGGTGAGTTCGGCATCATCCATGAGAGCAAGGCATTCCCGGGCAAAGGGGCCCAGCAACTGGTCAGTCTCGCGCATGCCGGTATAGGCTGAACGGTAGATCAGGCGGCGGATACGGTTGGAGCGGGTTTCTGATGACATGACGCACTATCTTTGATTGATGCCTTACCGGCAATATTGATCTAACATGGTCTCTGCAAATAGCAAGATAAGGAACACAATCGTGAGCCCGTCACGCTTTCAGCATTTCAAACGCCCCGAGCCGCTGTTCCGGTTGTTCTCGCCGCTGACGGCCCTGCCCGGTGTCGGCGACAAACTGGCCTCGGTGATCAATAAACGTGTCGGCAGCCATGTGATTGATCTGCTCCGGCACTTGCCTTCCGGGGTGATTGACCGCAGCAAGCGCCCTCCCGTGACGATGGTCGAACAGGGGCAGATTGTGACCCTAGAGGTGCAGGTTCTCAGCCATGATAAGCCGCCACGCAACAGCCGCCGCCCGTGGCGGGTGGCGACATCCAACGAAACCGGCCTTGTCGATCTCGTGTTTTTCCATGCCCGCGGCGATTATGTGGAAAAACTGCTGCCTGTTGGCGCAACACGGATTGTCAGTGGCCGTGCCGAATGGTTCCAGAACAAAGTGCAGATCGCCCATCCGGACCACGTGATCGCCCCTGAAAAGGAAAAGGAGATGCCGCGGCATGAAGCCGTCTACCCGCTTACCGCCGGGCTGACCCCGAAAACGCTGGCGAAAGCGATGAAAGCTGCCCTTGAACGTGTTCCCGACCTGGATGAATGGATCAGCCAGGGGATGCTGGATCGGTTTGGCTGGCCGTCATGGGCGGCGGCAACACGTGCCGTTCATGCCCCGGTCAAGGATGCCGATCTGCTGCCCGGGAGCCCGGAACGCGCCCGGCTGGCCTATGATGAACTGCTTGCTAATCAGGTGGCACTGGCCCTTGTCCGCAAGGGTTCCGGGGCAGAAAGCGGCCGGGCCTTTCCGGCAAATCCTGACCATGCCCTCGATGAACGCCTGCGCGAAAGCCTGCCGTTTGCCCTGACCGCAGCCCAGCAGCGTGTCATTGACGAGATCAGGGCAGACCAGCATTCCGCTGACCGGATGCTGCGGCTGGTTCAGGGTGATGTCGGTTCCGGCAAAACCGTGGTGGCGTTGATGGCGATGCTGCACGTTGTTTCCAGCCAGGTTCAGGCAGCGATGCTTGTTCCCACCGAAATTCTCGCCCGCCAGCATCATGCCACCCTGACAGGTCTTCTCGCCCCTCTCGGGATCACGCCGGGGCTGCTGCACAGCAAGATGAAGGCGGCTGAAAAGCGAGAAACCCTCGCTGCCCTAGCCGATGGATCAATGCCGATCGTTGTCGGCACCCATGCACTGCTTTCCGACAATGTTCATTTTCATGATCTCGGGCTGGCTGTTGTTGATGAACAGCATCGGTTCGGGGTGCGCCAGCGGCTCGTGCTCGGCGACAAGGGAGACGGTGTCGATGTGCTGGTGATGACAGCAACCCCGATCCCCCGCACCCTCGCCATGACTGCCTATGGTGATCTGGTGGCCTCGCGGATTGATGAAAAACCCCCGGGGCGGAAGCCGGTCACCACCACGGCCATGCCGCTTGACCGCATGGATGATATCATCGGCCGGTTGCGGCAGGCGATTGCCGGGGGCAAGCAGGTTTACTGGATCTGCCCACTGGTCGATGAAAGCGACAGCCTCGATATCGCTGCCGCCGAAGAACGCCACACGATGCTGAAAGCAGCTCTGCCCGAAGCCCTGCCCAGCCTTGTTCATGGCCAGATGGATGCTGAAACGCGGGATACGGCCATGGAAGCCTTCCGCCATGGTGAAAGCCGCCTGCTGGTGGCAACAACGGTGGTCGAGGTGGGGGTGGATGTGCCCAATGCGTCGATCATGATCATTGAGCACGCTGAACGGTTCGGGCTTGCCCAGATGCACCAGTTGCGGGGGCGTGTCGGCCGCGGTGATGATCAATCAAGCTGCCTCTTGCTCTATAAGGGTCCGATTTCAGAGACAGCACGGGCACGGCTGTCGATTATGCGTGAAAGCAATGACGGCTTCCGTATTGCCGAAGAAGACCTGCGCCTGCGCGGGCCGGGCGAAGTGCTGGGGCGGCGGCAATCCGGCGACCCGGATTTCACCCTCGCCGATCTCGCCCATCATGGTGATCTGCTGGCCCTCGCCCATGACGAAGCACGTGAGATCATCAGCCGCAATCCCGGGCTTGACGGGGAAGAAGGCGAGCGACTGAAACTGCTGCTGGCGCTTTTCGAGCGGGATATGGCGGTGACGTATCTTTCCGGCGGTTAGGCTTTTTTGGCGGCTTTCTTCTTCGCCGTTTTCTTTTTAGCAGCTTTCTTGCGCGCTGGTGTTTTCGCCTTGGCGGTGAGTGCCTTCGGCTTACGCTCGGCACGGGGATCATCCGGGGTGACAATGCCGCCGGAGACGACCATCTTGACCGCTTCTTCAACCCCCATATCGAGGGTGATCACTTCATCCCGGGGGAAAAACAGCAAGAACCCTGATGTCGGGTTGGGGGTGGTCGGAACGAACACATTGACGAGGTTTTCCGAAGACATATTCTGGACTTCGCCCCGGGTCTTGCCCGTCACAAAGCCGATCGCCCAGATCCCGCGGCGGGGATATTCGATCAGCACAGCCTCCCGGAAAGCATCGGACTGGCTGGCCATCACCGTTTCCATGATCTGCTTGGTGGCCCCATAGACAGAACGCACCACGGGCAGCCTGCCCACCATGTTTTCCCCGAGCCTGACAAGCGAACGGCCCACAAACCCCGTTGCCATCGCCCCGACCAGGATAATCAGCACAGCCCCGATGATGATTCCGAACCCAGGCAGGGGGAACGGCACATAATTCTGCGGATTGAGGTTGGCCGGCAGGAAACTGGCAACATAGCCATCGATAACACCGACGATGATCCAGGTCAGATAACCGGTCAGCAGGATCGGTGCTGAAACAATCAGGCCGGTGAAAAACCAGCGGCGTAATGCGGCGAAAGGAGACATGGGCTTAACCTTGTTCACGATTACACGTACTATACGTGAATTGCCCTCTATAGCAACCTGATAACAGGAAACCATGACCATGACCGACGCCCCTCAATCTGCCGAAACCAGCCTGCGTGCCCTGATCGATGTGATGGCGGCGTTGCGCCATCCGGAAACGGGGTGCGCCTGGGATCTGAAGCAGGATCACGCCAGCATCGCCCCCTATACGATCGAGGAAGCCTATGAGGTCGCCGAAGCTATTGAAGACGGCAGCCCCGAGGCGATCCGGGATGAACTGGGGGATCTGCTGTTGCAGGTGGTGTTTCAGGCACGCATCGGCGAGGAAGCCGGGCATTTCGATTTCGCCGCCATTGCCGACAGCATCACCGCCAAGATGATCCGCCGCCATCCACATATTTTCGGTGATGAGACCTATGCCAGCGAGGCTGAACAGCGTGACGCCTGGGAGGCGATCAAGGCTGCTGAACGCAAAACCAAGAACGAAATAGGCCTGCTTGACGGTGTCGCTTCCACCCTGCCCCCCATGACGCGGGCTGTGAAACTCCAGAAACGGGCGGCCCGGGTGGGGTTTGACTGGACAGACCCGGAGCCGGTTCTGGCAAAGGTTCAGGAAGAATTAGAGGAAGTGACAGCTGAATTGACAGCCACACCGCAAGACAAGAACAGGCTGGAAGATGAAATCGGTGATCTGCTGTTTGCCGTCATCAACCTGGCCCGCAAGAGCGGGATTGATCCGGATCAGGCCCTGCGGCGCACCAACGGGAAATTCACACGCCGGTTCAACGGCATCGAAGCACGGGCCCAAAAAGAAGGCGCGAGCCTTGATGATACAGGGCTCGAGACAATGGAAACCTGGTGGACCGAGGTCAAACTGGCTGAAAAATCAGGCTAGATTTATTCTTCCGTCTTTTCCTCAACATCAAGATTAACCGGAATTGACGGCATGATGGTCGAGATCGCGTGTTTGTAGACCAGCTGAACGTGCTGATCGCGCTTCAATAACAGACAGAAATTGTCAAACCAGGTGATAATGCCCTGCAGTTTGACGCCATTAACCAGGAAAACCGTGACTGCGATATGCTCTTTGCGAACAGAATTGAGAAAGATCTCCTGCAGATTGTGGCTTTTATCCGAAGCCATGATACACCCCCCTTTATTTTTGCTCCCAGTATGAAGGCAACAACGATAAAGGTAAATCTAAATTAACCGTTAAAATTTCAAAAAATAGTTGAGCCTATTCAGCCGCCGCACTGGCGATATGGTCGAAATAGGCCCGACGCAGGGCCATTGCCACCGGCCCGGCCTTGCCGTCATTGACAGAGGTATCGTCAATCTGGGCAACGGGCGTGACCAGTGAAGAGGCGCTTGACATGAACGCCTCGGCAGCAGCCTTGGCCTCTTCAGGGGTGAACGGGCGTTCGACAATCTTGAGGTTGCGCTGGGCGGCAATTGCCAGCACGGCCTTGCGGGTGATACCGCTGAGAATATCATAAGTGGCCGGGCGGGTGATCAGCTCGCCGTCATGGGTGACGATCCAGGCATTCGAAGATGACCCTTCGGTCACAAAACCATCCTGATCCACCATCCAGGCCTCATAGGCCCCGGCTTCAACAGCCTTGGTCTTCGCAAGGCAGTTCGGCAACAACTGCGTTGTCTTGATATCCCGCCGCTGCCAGCGCTGGTCTTCAACGGTGATGACACGCACAGCACGGTCGCTTTCCGGGGCCGGGATCGCCATCGGCTTGGCTGTCATGATCAGCTGCGGTTTCAGAGCCGAGGTGAAGGCATGATCGCGGCGCATCACCCCGCGGGTAACCTGAAAATAGATCAACCCGTCCCGGATCATGTTCATGCGGATGATGTTACGGATAACGATCCGAAAGGCTTCACGGCTGATCGGCATGGAAATACCGAGCTCGCTCAAGGAGAACTGCAGCCGGTCCAGATGCCATTCCTGATCCGCCAGCACGCCGTTGACGACAGTCACAACCTCATAAACACCATCACCGAATTGATAGCCGCGGTCATCAATGCTGACTTCGGCATCTTTATGGGGAACATAACGACCATTCACATAAGCAATACGGGACATGAACAAACCTGCCTTGAACGTGTTGGGGTTGATAGGATCAGAAGAAATCCGGCCGGACAGAAAGAATTTTTTCAACATCACTGATCGCGTGGCGTTCTGCAAACAGAATAACACGATCATTGGGCTCGACAATTGTATCCCCGCGCGGGGCGATCACATCATCGCCGCGAACAATAGCCCCGATGGAAACATATTTGGGCAGTTTCGCTGACCGTAACGGCAGACCGACCATGGGCGAGGATGGCATGGCCTCAACCTCCATGATCTCACCCTTGTCCTCGATAATGGTGTGGATATCGCGGATACGCCCGCGCCGCACGTGTTTGAGGATCGAGGAAACCGTGATCGCGGGCGGGTTGATGACACTGTCCACACCAAGGGTCGAGATCAGCGGCACGAAACTCGAGACATTGATCAGCGCAACCGTATGCGCGGCCCCGAAACGCCGGGCCAGAAGCGCTGAGAGGACATTGACCTCATCATCATTGGTGAGAGCCACGAATGTATCGGCATCACTAACCTCACCTTCCTGGAGAATTTCGGGATCAAGCGCATCACCATGGATGATCGACGCGCCGGAAAGAACATGGGCGGCGTTTTCGGCCTGGGCCTTGTTTTCCTCAATGATCGAACAGCGTGAATTTTCGATCTTGGTGAGAACGTCGGAAGCCAGCATCGTCCCGATGGTTCCGGCCCCGGCGATCAGCACCTTGCGGGAGGCCGGTTCTTCATGCCCGAATGAGGCCATGGCCCGCCCCATATGCTTTTCATCACAGACGAAATAGACCTGATCACCTTCCTGCATCTTGACGCTGCCATCACGGGGAACAAGCACGTCATTGCCCCGCAGGATCGCCACCACGGTCACCGACAGGTCTTCAAAAAGATCAGTGAGATAGCGGAGCGGCGAATCAATGATCGGGCAAGAAGCATAGCAGCGCACGCCGACAATCCGCACCTTGTTATCACACATGGTGGCGACATCGAAAGCCCCGGGGACAAGCAGACGGCGGCTCACCGCATCGGAAACCTCGGTTTCCGGCGAGATGATATGGTCGATCGGCAGGTTTTCGGGCGCATAGAGATCACCGTATTGCGGATCGAGATACGATCGGTTGCGGACACGGGCAATTTTCAGCGGCGTGTTGTAAATGGAATGCGCCACCTGGCACGAAACCATATTGACCTCATCGGATTCGGTCACCGCGATGATCATGTCGGCATCTTTTGCCCCGGCCTGCTCGAGAATATCCGGATGCGACGACACCCCGATGACACCGCGCAGATTGTGCATATCGGCGGCACGCTGAACACGTTCGGCGTTCTCGTCAATGACCGTGACGTTATTATCGAGGGCGAGATGCCCGGCGATCGATGATCCGACCTGGCCTGTCCCACAGATAATGATGTTCATCGTTGTTCCTTCCGCTGATCCGATATCACTGGTTAGTCGCTCTGTTCAGGATTGATGTTGAGGCTTTTCAACTTGCGGTGCAAGGCAGACCGTTCCATGCCGATAAATGATGCTGTTTTCGATATATTGCCATCAAAGCGGGTCAGTTGCGAGATCAAATACTGGGTTTCGAAATGCTCGCGTGCGGCCTTGAGCGGCAGCCCGACCATGGAATCAAGCCCCGTCCCCGCAGAAGAGGAGGCCCCGGTTATCGCCGGGGGCAGATCATCAGGACGGATCACCGGGTTCTTATCCCGGTCGACCATAATTGACAGCCAGTCGATGACATTCCGCAATTCGGTGACATTACCGGGCCAGTCATAGACCTGCATCAGGGCCAGGGCTTCATCGGAAAACTCGAGCGGCTTGCCCTGATTGGCATTGGCAAGCCCGAGATAATAGGCCGACAGCATGGGGATATCCTCTTTCCGGTCGACAAGAGCCGGAACCGCGATCGGCACAACGCTCAGCCGATAGAACAGATCTTCGCGCAGGTTGCCCTGCCTGATCTCTTCCATCAGATCGAGTTTCGATGCACTGATCACCCGCACATCCACTGTTACCTCGCGGGCACCACCGATGCGGCGAAACCGCTGATCCTGCACAGCACGGACAAGTTTGCCCTGGGTTTCCAGCGGCAGATCACCGATTTCATCAAAATAAAGTGTGCCGCCATGGGCCTGCTCAAACAGGCCGACAATCCGCTGGCGGCCGTCATGGCCTTCCGTCCCGAAAAGTTCGGCCGTGACCATATCAGGGGAAAGCATGGCGCAATTGGCCAGCACAAAGCGGCCGTTGCGGCGGGGGGAAAGATCATGGATGCGTCGCGCCACCAGTTCCTTGCCGCTCCCCGAGGGGCCGGTGATCATCACCCGGCTGTTCGACGGCGCGACTTTTTCAAGCGATTGCTGCAGTGATTTCAACGGGGCGGAAGCACCGATCATTTCGATCTTGTCGAGGGATTTCTTCTTCAGATCACGGTTCTCACGGGTCAGTGATGCTGCCTCAAGTGCTCTCTCAACAAGTATAAGCAACCGTTCGGATTTAAACGGTTTTTCAACAAAGTCATAGGCGCCGTCTTTCATCGCCTGAACAGCAGTTTCAATATTGCCGTGGCCGGAGATCATGATCGCCGGCACATCGGGATAGAGTTTGCGGATCCATTTCTGCAATTCGAGCCCGTCCATATCAGAATTGCTCATCCAGATATCGAGGATCACCAAGGCCGGCAGAAACTGCTGCACCGCTTCGCGGGCATCCTGGGCATTGGCCGCCTGACGGCATTCATAGCCTTCGTCTTCGAGCAGTTCAGCAATGATCGTCCGGATATCGGATTCGTCATCGACAATGAGAATTTCAGGCTTCATGAGCGCGTTTATCCATTCGCATGAGGAAAGGCCAGGGAGATTTTCGCCCCCTTATAGCCGTCAATATCGGAGGCCCCGAGGGTGAGTTTGCCGTGATGGTCTTCAGTGATTTTCCGGACAATGGCAAGGCCGAGACCCGTGCCCTTTTCCCGGAAAGTAACATAGGGGGCTGTCAGATCAACCCCTGCCTTCTGGGGCAGGCCCGGGCCGTTATCGGCAACATCGAGGATGATCGCGTCATCACTATGGGTGATCCGCACCAGCACCTTTAGCGCTGCACCCCCCTCTTCCCGCATCGCATCAATGGCGTTCTGGACAAGATTGGTGATCACCTGACGGATCATGCCGTCATCACAGGCCATGATGATGGGCTTGTCGGTACTGACATCGACCGTGAAGGCCACATCCTTTTCCGCGGCTTCGAGCAGTTTGATCTGGCCGTCTATCATGGTGACGAGATCGTGGTCTTCGATCACCGGGGCAGGCATCCGGGCAAAGGCCGAGAACTCGTTCACGAGGCGGCCGATATCATCAACCTGGCGAATGATTGTGTCGATATAGGTGGAAAAGTTCTTCTGCCTACCCTCATCCTCGGGCATATATTTCGCCCCGAGCCGTTCCGCTGCCAGCTGGATCGGCGTTAGCGGATTCTTGATCTCGTGGGCAATGCGGCGGGCCACATCAGCCCAGGCCGCCTTGCGCTGGGCATCGAGAAGGTCGGAGACATCCTCAAACGTCACCACATAGCCGACAATACGCTGGGCCACGGTTTCAGTTGTGATACGGGCAAGCAAGGTCAGGGTCGTGTCACCACGGTGGATTTCGATATTTCTTTCCCGGATACCGCGCCCCTGCCCGGTATTGTTGAGCAGCGGTTCAAACTCGGGCACGAGTTCATCGAGCTTTTGGCCGATGGCATCCATCTTTTTGAGCGACAGCATGGTCAGTGCCGAGGCATTCGGCAGGGTGATGATGCGGTTCCTGTCGATGCCGATCACCCCGGAGGAGACACCGCCGAGCACAGCTTCGGTGAATTCGCGGCGGTTATCAAGCTGGCGGTTGGCCTGAACGAGTTCTTCCCGGTTTTTGTTGATCTTGTCGAGCATATCATTGAAGGATTTGCCGAGTTGCGCGATTTCATCATTCTTGCGGCCGATCGCAACCCGGGATGACAGATCACCATGGCGGACATCCTCCGCCGCCTGGATCACCGAGACAAGCGGCAGGACGATGGCGTTGGCAAAGTTCAGCCCGAGCCAGACCGCGCTCAACAGCAGCAGCAACGCCACCATGCCGAAGAGGATCGCGAAACTCACCTTGAGATCAAGCTGACGTATATCGAGTGACTGGTATTCGCTGACTGCCGTCCGGGTCCGGTCCACAGCCCCGGATACATTCGGGTCGATAAACCGCCCGACAAGCAGATAGGCATCGACAAACTGGTTGAGCCTGACCCCGGCCCTGATCCGGTTGGTGATATCGGTTCGGGTGATCGCCACATCACCGGACCGCGCCCTTTCATAAAATTCCTCATCAAGATTGGAAAATGTCACGGCATAGGCAAAGCGCGAGTTCGCCAGGACCCGGCCGGTGGAATCAAACACCACCGCCTCGGAAAGGTTCCGCACCCCGGACTGGTTGGTCAGGAAGGCATCAAACTGGCGGCGGTTGCCCGACAGGGTTGAGGCTTCGCGGTTGATATCATTGGCCATGGCCAGGATCTGCCCCCGCACGGAAAGGATATGTTCTTCCAGATAGGCATCAGCCACGGTCACGGATTCTTCGACCGCCGTGGAGATGCGGTCGCTGAACCAGCCCCGCAGCGATACATCGAGAACGAAATAGGTGAACAGCACCAGCACCAGCGACGGCAGCACGGTGATCAGGCCGAACAGGGTCACCAGCTGCCAGTGGAGCTGATACCCGGCAAGCCGTTTGCGCCTCTCCCCGATCAACCTGAAGAGCTGGCGGCCGACAAAGACCAGCAGGATCGTGATCGAAACAAGATCAACCCCCACCAGCAATCCGATGAGTTCGCTTTCCTCATTGAGGAAGGATTCACTGGAAAGCAGGGCGAAGGTCAACACCCCGAGCAGCAGCGCAATGAACACCGAAAAATAGGCCAGTGTTCGCTCGCTGACCCATACTTTCAGCAGGGAAATCCTGTCATCCAGGCCGCTGACGGGGCGCGGTGATGTCTCGGTTGCGGTTTTCATCGTCTCAGCATAGCGAAATCGGCGGCCCTGTACCAGTTATCGACGTTTCGTCGGCGCAAGGTTGATCTGCAACTCCCTGATCTTCTTCCGCAGGGTATTGCGGTTGAGCCCCAGCAGTTCGGCTGCCCGCAACTGATTCCCCCCTGTTGCCTTGAGGGTTTCCTCGAGCAGCGGCTTTTCCACTTCGGTCATGATCCGGGCGTAAACCCCGGCAGGCGGCAGGGCATCGGCATGGGTCCGGAAATAGCGTTCGATATGGTTGCGGGCATCAGCATAGAGGCTGCCCCCCGGCTCAACACTCTCGGGCTGGGTACGCCTGTCCTCAAGGATCGGACGGAGATGGTCAGCATCGATGACGGCATCATCAACCAGCACACAAAGCCGCCAGATCAGGTTTTCTAGCTCACGGACATTGCCGGGCCAGGGCAGCGACACCAGCACATCAAGGGCATCATCGGCCAGTTTCTTTGCCGGCATTCCGGCTTTCGCCGCCCTCCCCATGAAATGGGAGCAGAAATCGGGAATATCCTGTGCCCTTTCACGCAGCGGCGGCAGGTTGAGCGGAACCACATTCAGCCGGTAATAAAGATCTTCCCGGAACTGGCCCTTATTGATCAGTTGCGGCAGGTCCTTGTGCGTGGCAGCGATGATCCGGGCGTCGGTATGGATGAGATCACGGCCGCCAACCCGGGTGTATTGGCCATCCTGCAAAACCCGCAAGAGCCGTGTCTGGGCTTCCGGCGGCATATCGCCGATCTCATCAAGAAAAAGAGTCCCGCCCCGGGCCTGGGCAAAGCGGCCTTCATGCATCCGGTCAGCCCCGGTGAATGCCCCCTTTTCATGGCCGAAGAGCTCGGATTCAATCAGATCATGGGGGATCGCCGCCATGTTGATCGCGATAAAGGGCCCTGATTTGCGGTCCCCGAGATCATGCAGGGCCCGGGCCACCACTTCCTTGCCGGTCCCGCTCTCACCGGTGATCATGACCGACAGGTCAGTGTGAACAAGCCGGGCGATCGTCCGGAAGATATCCTGCATCGCCGGAGACCGCCCGATCAGCGGTGATTGATCCAGATCAGCCCGGATCGAAGTTTTGCCCTCGGCACGGTCAGGGTGGCTGTTGGCGAGTTTGAAAGCCCCTTCGGCGGCGGCGACAAGATCATCGAGGGGAAACGGCTTCGGCAGGTAACTGTAAACCCCACGTTCCTGCGCCTTGACCGCTGTCAGCAGTGTCGATCGCGCGCTCATCAGGATGATGATCAGATCAGGCCGCTTGCGGCGGATTTCCGGCAGCCGTTCCAGCGCATCACCATCGGGAAACGCCACATCGGTGATCAGGACAGAATGGCCGGGATCATCAAGGGCCTCTTCCAGCCCCGCGATACTGTCACGCGTGGCGATGGAAAACCCGGCCTTTTCCAGTGCTTTTCCGGCAACAAGCCTGATCGCGCTGTCATCATCAGCAAGCAGGATCGACGGTGTCTTCATGTGCCGGACTCCACCATGGGCAGGCCGACCCTGAACCGGGTCTGCCCCGGTCGGCTTTCAAAATCGATCGTCCCGTCGTGACTGGCCACGGTCGAGGCCACCATTGCCAGCCCCAGCCCGGAACCGGTGGATTTGCCTGTCACAAACGGATCAAAAACATGGGCGTGAAGATGATCAGGGATCCCGCTGCCGTTATCGCCTATTTCAACCAGCAGCGGCGAGGCGGCACGATCCTGATCCCCACCAAGGGCCAATCGCGCCCCCAGATTAAAGGATGTTTTAATACTGATAACACCATCATTATCAGTGGCTTCACAGGCATTTTTTATCAAATTTATAAAGCATTGGGTGAGCAGGTCTCTGTCCCCCGACGCCATCGGCAGCGAGGGATCAAACCCGTGCACGAATTGTCTCTTCTTGCCGAAACTGCTTTCTGCCAGGGCAATACTGTGGTGGAGGATTTCATTGATATTCACCGGTCGCCGTTCAGGCGGCTTGCCTCCGGCCAGTGTCTCGGCGCGCGTCAGCAGGGCGGCGATCCTGTCCGCCTCGGCGGTGATCAGGTCGGTTAGGGCGGTACTGTCACCCCCCGGGTCAGCCGCGATCAGTTCTGCCGCCCCGCGAATACCGGCAAGCGGGTTCTTGATCTCATGCGACAGCAACGCTGCGATATGCCCCATGGAGCGGGCCGCCCCGCGAAACTGTTCCTGCCCGCGGAGTTTTTCCGCAAGCGACCGTTCCTGAATGGCGACGACGAGCGCTTCGGGCTGATCGAGGAGCGGCGAGATCTGGATATTGATCAGCTTCCGCCCGAGTTTTTGCGAGCGTATCTCAACCCCCTGATCATGGACACTGCTGCCATTCTGGCGGGCCCGGCCAAGCAGGCTGATCACTGGCGGATCAAAGAAATCATCCATGGCC
>JBMHCY010000042.1:0-2761 GCA_049889655.1 Puniceispirillales bacterium (SeqCode) | reverse complement strand
ATATCGTGGGTTCCCTCATAGGTGTTGACTGTTTCCAGATTCACCATGTGGCGCATGACGTGATATTCCTCGGAAATACCGTTGCCGCCATGCATATCCCTTGCCATGCGGGCAATATCGAGCGCCTTACCACAGGAATTGCGCTTGATGATTGAGATCACTTCCGGGGCGGCGGTACCTTCATCCAGCATCCGGCCTGTCCGCAGGCAGGATTGCAGCCCGATGCTGATCTCGGTCAGCATATTGGCCAGTTTCAGCTGGATCAGCTGGTTGGCGGCGAGGGGGCGGCCGAACTGTTTGCGATCAAGCGTATATTGGCGGGCGGCGTGCCAGCAGAATTCAGCAGCACCCAGCGTGCCCCAGGCGATCCCGTAACGTGCTTTGTTGAGGCACGAAAACGGGCCTTTGAGGCCACTGACTTCCGGCAGCATGTTTTCTTCGGGAACAAACGCGCCATCCATCATGATCGATCCGGTCATTGAGGCGCGCAGTGACAGTTTGCCCTTGATCATGGGGGTGTCAAAGCCGTCCCCGGCCTTGTCGCGCTCAATGATGAAACCGCGGATAACACCATCCAGTTTCGCCCAGACAACGGCAATATCCGCAACCGGAGCATTCGAGATCCACATTTTCGAGCCCGTCAGCTTGTACCCGCCATCGACCTTTTCAGCGCGGGTGACCAGCGATCCTGCATCGGAGCCGTAATCCGGTTCGGTGAGGCCGAAGCAGCCGATCATCTTGCCTGTCGCAAGGCTGGGCAGAAAACGCTGTTTCTGATCTTCCGTGCCGAACGCCTCGATCGGATACATGACAAGCGAGGACTGGACGCTCATGGCAGAACGATAGCCGCTGTCGACACGTTCGATCTCGCGGGCGGCAAGGCCATAACAGACATGGTTCATGCTACCGCCGCCATAGGCTTCACTGACCGTGATACCAAGCAGGCCGATCTCCCCCATGGCTTCCATGATCGACCGATCAAAGCTTTCTTCACGATAATCTTCCGTGACGCGAGGCATCAGGGTATCGGCAGCGAATTTCCGCGCCGAATCCATCACCATGCGTTCGTCATCCGCGAGCTGCTGATCAAGCAGAAAAGGGTCTTCCCAGTTGAACACGGCCTTTGCCATTGTCGTCTCCATTGAACTGATGTGGTCAGCGCGAACGCGCCATATTGTTTGTATGCGAACAATCTATCCTTGTCTGGACAGGATAGCAATATCCTGCGACAATTCTTCTCCTGATTTCAAGAGATGTGCCATGAAATTCGTCCATCAAGCCCTGATTATCATCGCAGCCATGCTGGCCGCTGTGCTTCAAGCCGCACCAGCCATGGCCGAGATGATCCCTTTTGACGGGGGCGTCATCATCTATGACAGGGGGTCGATGGATCAGGAAACCTATAACGGTACGATAGAGGGCGTTGTCTTTCGGTTTGACAATGGCGAGGAAGCCTATGCCGACAGGCTGCGGATTGAGACATCACAGCAGACATCTCCGCCGCAATACACCATTGATCATCTCGAGATTACCAATTTCAATGTGTTCAGTGATGGCATCACCCTGGCGGTTTCATCACTTGTTCTGAAAGATACAGTCATCGCCGGGGATACCCTGGAGCTTGAAGAACTCTTCGCTGACCAGAATCTGGAACAGGCGATCCAGCAGATCGGCCGTCTGGAGATCGCCGGGCTTGTCTTTGATGAAGCCGAGGAGGGCAACCTGACCGTCGATACCGTGACGCTTGAGGCATATCCTGTCGCAATCGAAGGCATTGACACCATCCCCATTCAGGCCGGCGAGCTTAACGTCAAGGATTTCATCTATATTCCGGCCGGGGCCAGTGCCGAAGGGATGCAGGATTTCGGCTTTGATCGGGTGACCCTCAACATCCGCTCAGAAAGCACGGTCACCGACAAGCCTGACCGGGTCGACAGCACCACCCGCGCCAGCATTGATATGGATGGTATCGGCACGATCGCCATGGAAATGGATATCGGGATGCTCAAGGGCAGCCTTCTGGCGCTTGGTCAATACAACGAAGAGCCCGAAAACTACGAAGACATGGAATTCATGATGATGGTCCTGTCAGGGATATTCATCAACGCTGCCGAATTCAGCATCACCGATGAAGGGATGCTGCCGATCATGTTCGATGCCTTCGAAAAGGAAGGGGGGATGGATCGTTCAGCCGCCATCGAGGATGCCATGAGCACCCTGGCGCTGACCATTGGCCCGCTTGCCCCCCAGACCTACAGTGCCTTTGCCCCGGCCATTGAGCGTTTTCTGGCGAGTGGCGGGACGATCAAACTTGCCATGAACCCCTATGGCCCCGTGCCGATGACCTCATTCATGTCGTTCATGGCAGCCCCGGATACGGCCATGTCCGTTCTTGGCATGACGCTCAGCCAGATCCCCTGAAAACAACGGGCCCCCGGCGGGAGCCCGTTGACCCTTCACCTTCTTCTCAAGATCTGGAGCCTGGTGCGCGATAGGCTCCGGCCATCTTGCTTGCCTTTCTGGCGATACTGTTCATGTCGATGATCTCGACCATATCGAGTTTGTCCATGGCCCCTGACGCCATGACCAGCATCTTGATGGCGGCGGCGGCTTCAAAATCCGGGGCTTCTGTCATCACGGCGACATCATATTCGCCGCGGAGAAAATGCACATCATGGACCTTGCCCCCGGCTTTTTCGACCATGGCCGAGACCGCTGCCCCGCGATCATCATCCGGGTTGGTGATGAACCCGCCAAGTCC
>JBMHCY010000041.1:0-11185 GCA_049889655.1 Puniceispirillales bacterium (SeqCode) | reverse complement strand
ACGGATAATCTCACGCGTTTCTTGATAGCCTGCCGATACCGGTGCCTTGACCCGCAGCCATTCCGGGCGTTTGGGCTGGGGCACAGCATCATTGCGAGCCTTTTCAGGGTGGCGATCTGCTCCCTTCAGCCCCTGGCCGCGCCAGATCGTTCGTTCCGTGTTGTGATCATCCATGGTTTTCCCCTTGATCACGTCTAGAAATGGAGGGCTTTGCCGTAAGCGTCAAGAACCGATTCATGCATGGCTTCAGAAAGTGTCGGATGCGGAAAGATGGTCTGCATCAATTCAGCTTCGGTGGTCTCCAGTGTCCGGGCGATGGCATAACCCTGGATCAGTTCGGTAACCTCTGGGCCGATCATATGCGCCCCGAGCAACGCCCCTGTCCGGGCATCAAAGATCGTTTTGACGAGGCCTTCGTCATCGCCCATGGCAATCGCCTTGCCGTTGGCCAGAAACGGAAACCGCCCGACCTTGATCTCAAACCCAGCATCGAGGGCAGCCTGCTCGGTATAGCCGATGCTCGCCACCTGAGGGCGACAATAGGTGCAGCCGGGAACATCCCTCGGGTCAATGGCATGGCCTTCGGCGTGACCGGTAATGGCTTCTGCAGCGATGATCCCTTCATGGCTGGCCTTGTGTGCCAGCCAGGGCGCACCTGTCATGTCACCGATGGCATAGATATCGGCTTCACCTGTCTGCATGGCATGGTTAGTCACGACATGGCCGCGATCAAGGCTGACTGCCGTTTCTTCAAGCCCCAGCCCTTCGGTATTGGCGATAATCCCGACAGCAAGGATCAGTCGTTCGGCACTGATCTGCTCGGTTTTGCTGTCGCGGGTAATGGTCGCGGTGACCCCTGCCCCGGCCTTTTCAACAGCAGTCAGGCTGACCCCTTTATGGATCACCATGCCCCGCGCGGTCATGGCCTTTTCGGCAAGGCCGGAGATTTCAGCATCTTCCGCCGGCAGAATGCGATCAACCGCCTCGAGGACAGTGACCTCAACGCCCATATCACGATAGAAAGACGCAAATTCGATCCCGATCGCCCCGGACCCCACCACAATCAGGGATTTCGGCATGGATTGCGGTGTCATCGCATCACGGTAGGTGACAATGCTTTTCCCGTCCGCCTCGATGCCGGGCAGGCTGCGGGCCCGCGCCCCGGTGGCGAGGATGACAGCATTGCCGTGGATGATATCGCCGTTATCGAGGATCACCTCTCGCCCTGCCTGAACCCGAGCCCCGAGCCGGGCTGACGCCATGATCACCGTCACCTTGTTCTTTTTCATCAGGTGGCTGACACCGCCGGATAGCCGCTTGGCAACATCACGTGACCGTTTGATCACTGCTTCAAGATCAAACCGGACATTGTCGACACTGAGCCCGAAATCCCCGGCATTTTCCATCAAGTGCTTGACTTCCGCCGTCCGCAGCAGGGCCTTGGTGGGATACAGCCCCAGTTGAGGCAGATACCGCCCATGTTCTCGCGTTCGATCACCGCCACGGAAAGGCCGAGCTGGCTGGCCCTGATCGCGGCGACATAGCCCCCGGGGCCGCCGCCGATGACCACCACATCAAAGGTTTGATCTGCCATGCGTGCCTCCCCCTCAGGCCAGTGCCAGAACAGGGTTTTCGATAAGTGCCTTGAACCCGGCCATCCATTCCGCGCCGGTGGCACCATCGACAACACGGTGATCACAGGAAAGCGTGGCTGTCATCATCGTTGCCACGGCCAGTTCACCATCACGGACAACAGCGCGCTGTTCACCTGCAGCAATCGCCAGAATAGCGGCATGGGGCGGATTGATCACGGCGGTAAAGGCACTGACACCATAAGGGCCCAGATTGCTGATGGTGAAACTACCACCGGTGATCTCATGGGTTTTGAGCCTGCCGCTGCGGGCACGTTCGGCCAGATCCTTCATCTCGGTTGAAATGGCATAGAGCCCCTTGGCCTCAGCCCCGGCGACGATCGGTGTCACCAGCCCTTCTTCGAGCGCCACAGCCACCGCGATATCAGCGTGATGATGGCGGCGGGTATGCTGTCCTTCCCAGGAGGCGTTAACTTCCGGATGCCGCATCAGCGTCATGGCGGCGGCCTTGATGATCATATCATTGACCGACAGCCGCACACCTTCGGGGGCGGCCTCGTTGAGCGCCTTGCGGGCCTCAAGCAGCGGATCAAGGCAGATATCCATGCTGACATAGAAATGCGGAGCTTCCTGCATCGATTGCTGCAGCCTGTCAGCGATCACCATCCGCATCGGTGAATTCTCAATAAGGCTGCTGGCCTCACCAGCTGCGGCCGGAGCCTGAGAGACCGTTGTGGCCCGCAGCGGGGTCAGCGGGGCTGCGGCTGTACCGCCACCTTCAACAAGGGTTTTGATATCGGCAAGGACGATCCGCCCATGCGGCCCGCTTCCCTTGATCAGGCTGAGATCAATACTGTTTTCGGCAGCCAGCCTCTTGGCCAGCGGGCTGGCGATAATACGGCCGCTGGCAGGCGATGCCGCCGCTGGTGACTGCGTCACGGGTGCAGGGGCAGATGCCGGTTCATGCGCAGGATCCGGTGCGGCCGCAGGCGGTTCAGCCGCAGCAGGGGCCACCGGAGCCACAGGCAGGTCTCCCGCTTCTTCGCCCTCGGCGAGAATTTCGGCAATCGCGGCCCCGACAGCAACATTCTCGCTGCCCTCGGCCACCATAATACGGCTGACCTTGCCGTCATCGAGGGCCTCGACCTCCATCAGGGCCTTGTCGGTTTCGATCTCAGCGATGACATCGCCGGAACGCACTTCATCACCTTCCTTGACCAGCCAGCGCGACAGCGTGCCCTCGGTCATCGTCGGGGAAAGGGCGGGCATGGTGACAAAAGCCATAACTCAACCCTCCCCGCCGCGATAGCAGACCTGACGGGCTGCAGCGACAATATCGGCCGACTGCGGCAGTGCCATCGCTTCCAGATTGGCGGCATAAGGCATCGGAACATCCTTGCCCGTCACCCGCGCCACAGGGGCATCGAGATCATCAAACGCCTGTTCGTTGACCTGGGCGATCAGTTCAGCACCGATCCCGGCAAAGGGGAAGCCTTCTTCGCAGGAAACCATGCGGTTGGTCTTGCGGAGTGATGCAAGGATCGTCGCGATATCAAGCGGCCGCAGGCTGCGGAGATCGATCACTTCGGCTTCGATACCTTCGGCAGCAAGCGTTTCAGCGGCTTCCAGGGCTTTGCCGACCATGATCGAAAAAGCAGTGATGGTCACATCCTTGCCCGGCCGGACAATATTGGCCTTGCCGATGGGAACGATCCAGTCATCATCATCGGGGATATCGAAACTCTGCCCGTAGAGGACTTCATTTTCCAGAAAGATCACCGGGTTCGGATCACGGATAGCCGCCTTCAGCAGGCCTTTGGCATCAGCCGCCGACCAGGGCGAGACAACCTTGAGCCCCGGGCAATGCGCGTACCAGCTGGCAAAGCATTGCGAATGCTGAGCCGCCACCCGTGCCGCGGCCCCGTTAGGCCCCCGGAAGACGATCGGGCAGCCCATCTGGCCACCGGACATATACAGCGTCTTGGCGGCGGAATTGATGATCTGGTCAAGCGCCTGCATGGCAAAGTTGAAAGTCATAAACTCGATGATCGGCTTGAGCCCGCCAAAGGCCGCACCGACACCAAGCCCGGCAAACCCCATTTCGGTAATCGGTGTATCGACCACACGGCGGGGGCCAAACTCATCCAACAGACCCTGGGTGACCTTATACGCCCCCTGATATTCAGCAACTTCTTCACCCATGATGAAAACCGCTTCATCACGGCGCATTTCCTCAGCCATGGCATCGCGCAGGGCTTCACGCACGGTGACGTTGACCATCGAGCCGGAAGCCTGCTTTTCAGTGGCCGGAGCCACCGGGGCGGGCGGCGGCGGGGCCACGGCCTCAGGTGCGGTCGGGGTGGCGGCCGGTGTTTCAGCTTCGGGGGCAGCAGCAGGGCTGCTTTCAGCCTCCCCTTCCCCCCTGATCTCAGCGATCACAGCCCCGACCTCGACAGCCTCCGTGCCTTCGGGAACAGCAATCCGGGCGATGACACCATCATCGAGGGCTTCGACCTCCATCAGGGCCTTATCGGTTTCGATCTCGGCGATGACATCGCCGGAACGCACCTGATCCCCCTCCTTGACCAGCCAGCGGGAAAGCGTACCTTCGGTCATCGTCGGGGAAAGGGCGGGCATCGTTACGGTGCTCATGCGACGTCTCCTTCCCGAGTCTCGATCAACACATCAGTCCAGAGTTCAGCCGGATCCGGTTCAGGGCTGGCGAGCGCGAAATCAGCACTTTCTGTCACCACCGCCTTCACCTTGCCATCGATGCTGCGGAACGTCTCATCGGAAATCCCGTCCTTGACCAGCACATCACGCAACTGGTCGATCGGATCACGCTGCTTGCGCATGGCATCGACCTCATCGCGTGTCCGGTATTTGGCCGGGTCCGACATCGAATGGCCACGGTAGCGATAGGTCTGCATTTCCAGGATATACGGTCCCTTGCCTTCACGGCAGTAGGCAATGGCCTCAGCCCCAGCTTCGCGCACCGTCAGCACATCCATCCCGTCCACCTGCATCCCGGGGATGCCATAGGCCTTGCCGCGATCGGCCAGTGCCCGGCCGGCGGCGGCACGGTTGACCGAGGTTCCCATCCCGTACTGATTGTTTTCAATGACAAAAACAACAGGAAGCTGCCAGAGCGCCGCCATGTTGAAACTTTCATAAACCTGCCCCTGGTTGATCGCCCCATCACCGAAATAGGTGAGCGAAACAGCCTTGGTATCGTGATAACGATGGGCAAAGGCCAGGCCAGTCCCTATCGGCACCTGGGCACCGACAATGCCGTGACCACCGAAGAAATTCTTCTCGCGGCTGAACATGTGCATCGAGCCGCCCTTGCCGCGGGAATAGCCGCCTTCACGACCCGTGAGTTCAGCCATGACACCGTTGGGTTCCATACCGCAGGCGAGCATATGGCCGTGATCACGGTAAGAGGTCACCACCGTATCTTCCGGCTGGGTGACCGACTGCATCCCGACAACAACAGCTTCCTGACCGATATAGAGATGGCAGAAACCACCAATCTGCCCCATCCCGTATAGCTGCCCGGCCTTTTCCTCAAATCGCCGGATCAGCAGCATCTGCTCATAAAGATGCAACAGGGTTTCCTGATCGGGTTTTTGAATGCCGGTGTTTTTGGATGGGCGGCCGGGGCTGCGGCGGATCGCTTTTTTCGCCTTTGTCTCGGCTGAGGGTTGTTTTTTTGCAGATGCAGTACGCGCCATGATCATGACCTCCTGTATAGGTAGCCTCATCATGCCGGAATCTGGAAATTATACAATAATTAAAAACAGTACAATATCAGTGATTTATATATATTTAACTGAAATTAGTTAAGATTGATAACAATATCATCAGTAGCATAGAGACCCATCTCGCGACGGGCCAGTTCACCGAGCAGATCGGCATCAACCTGACTTTCGGAAACAAGGTCGATTCTCTTTTCAAGCCACTGCCGCTGATCAACGAGGGCGGCCAGTTGTTCCTCGGCCTGACGGATTTCCTGATCGATGCGGTCGAGCGAACTGTATCCCCGGGTGTCGCCGAGACCAAGACTGTGAATGATGAAGAAGACAGCACCGAAAATGCCCAGAGCCAGAATGCTGAACGAGGAAACACGTTCTTTCGATACACTGGTCATTGGCGCCTCCTGCGATGCGAATCGTTGATTCAAAGCGATTCGCTTTAATAGGAACATTGAATCAAAAACTGATTCGCCGGTCAAGCAGGAAAATTGAGAAAAATGATCAGCCGCGGAAAGCGCCCTGATAGACAGCACTCAGCCCGAGTTCTTCCTCAATCCGAAGCAGCTGATTGTATTTTGCCATGCGGTCAGAGCGTGAGAGCGAGCCGGTCTTGATCTGGCCGGCATTGGTGGCCACGGCAAGGTCGGCGATGAAACTGTCTTCGGTTTCACCGGAACGGTGCGAGATAACAACACCGAAACCAGCCTTGCGCGCCATGGCAATGGCATCGAGGGTTTCGGTCAGGGTCCCGATCTGGTTGACCTTGATGAGGATCGCGTTGCCGGCGGCTTCATCAATCCCCCGCCGGAGCCGCTGCGGGTTGGTCACAAAAAGATCATCCCCCACCAGCTGGACCTTGTCGCCAATCGCGGCAGTCAGTTGCGTGAAGCCCGACCAGTCATCCTCATCAAGAGGGTCTTCGATCGAAACGATCGGATAACGCCCCACCATATCCTGCCAGAAGGCGATCATCTCATCGCCGGAGAGCGTCTTACCCTCCCCTGCAAGGCTGTAGGTTCCTTTATTGCAGAACTCCGTCGCCGCAGCATCAAGCGCAATCATGACATCTTCGCCCGGGCGTTGCCCCGCCTTTTCGATGGCCTTCAGGATATAATCCATGGCCTCGGTGGTGCTGCCAATGGCCGGGGCAAAGCCGCCCTCATCGCCGACAGCCGTGGAAAGCCCGGCATCGTGGAGCAAAGCCTTGAGAGCATGGAAAATCTCGGCCCCGATCTGCATCGCCTGGCTGAAGGTTTCAGCAGCAACCGGCATGATCATCACTTCCTGGATATCAAGCGCATTGTCGGCATGGGCACCGCCATTGAGGATATTCATCATCGGTGTCGGCAGAACCGAGGCATGGACGCCACCGATATACCGCCACAGCGGCTGCCCCGTCGAGGCAGCAGCAGCACGGGCAACAGCAAGGCTGACCCCGAGAATGGCGTTTGCCCCGAGGCGGGATTTGTTTGCCGTCCCGTCAAGGCTGATCATGTCATGGTCGAGGGCTTTCTGATCAAGTGCATCACGGCCGGAAAGGATAGCAAAGATATCGTTGTTGACTGCATCGATCGCGCCCTGAACGCCTTTGCCGTTCCAGGCGGAACCCCCATCACGCCGCTCAACCGCCTCATAGGCCCCGGTTGATGCCCCTGAAGGCACGGCGGCGCGCCCTGTAGCCCCGTCCTCGAGAACAACATCGACCTCGACAGTCGGGTTACCGCGCGAATCCAGAATTTGACGGGCGACGATATCAATGATGGCAGACATGGGTCTTCTCTCTTTCTTTCTGGGATCAACCCTTGGCAAGGCGATCAAACCGGATCAGCCTTTCCAGCAGGGCTTCCATTTCGGCAAGCGGCACCATGTTGGGGCCGTCCGAGGGGGCGTTATCCGGGTCCTGGTGGGTTTCGACAAACACCCCGGCTACACCGACAGAGACAGCCGCCCGGGCCAGCACAGGAACAAATTCCCGCTGTCCGCCGGATGCCCCGCCGAGCCCGCCGGGCTGCTGGACAGAATGTGTGGCATCGAAGATCACGGGATAGCCAGTGGCAGCGAGTTGCGGCAGCGCCCGCATATCGGAAACAAGAGTGTTGTAGCCGAAACTGGTTCCCCGTTCGGTCAACAGAATGTTCGGGTTTCCCGAATCTGCAACCTTGGCCACAACATGAGCCATATCCCAGGGGGCGAGAAACTGGCCTTTCTTGACATTGACAACACGCCCGGTTTCAGCCGCCGCGACCAGCAAATCAGTTTGGCGGCAGAGAAAGGCCGGGATTTGCAGCACATCAACCACGGCAGCCACTTCGGCACATTGATCGGGCAGGTGAACATCGGTCAGCACAGGGCATCCCATGGCCTTCTTCACAGCCTCAAAAACCTTGAGCCCGGCCTCAAGACCGCTGCCACGGGATGAGGAAAGCGACGTCCGGTTGGCCTTGTCAAAGGATGATTTGTAGATAAAACCGATCCCCAGCCGGGTGGTAATCTCTTTCAGGGCCCCGGCCATATCAAGGGCATGGGCCTCGCTTTCGATGGCACACGGCCCTGCAATCAGCATCATCGGCTGATCATTGCCGCAGGCGAGGTCGCCAATCGTGACGGTTTTCTGTTCTGTGTTCATACAAGCCTCGACCGGTCCCGGGCAGCGCTGATAAATCCGCTGAACAGGGGATGGGGATCAAACGGCTTGGATTTTAACTCAGGATGGAACTGAACACCGACAAAAAACGGATGATCACTGCGCTCAACGATTTCCGGCAGGTTCGCATCCGGAGAAAGACCACTGAACCGCAGCCCCTGGTCCTCAAGCACCTTGCGGTAGTTGATATTCACCTCATAGCGGTGACGGTGGCGTTCCTCGATCATCTCCGCGCCATAGAGTTCCCGGGCAAGGCTGCCCTCGCCCAAAACACAATCGTAGGACCCGAGCCTCATGGTCCCGCCCAGATCACCATCGGCGGACCGGGTTTGCTTTTCGTTGCCCTTTGTCCATTCGGTCATGAGCCCGACAAGCGGGTTCTCGGCCGGGCCAAACTCCGATGAGGTGGCATCGGCAATACCGGCAAGATTTCGCGCCGCTTCGATCACCGCCATCTGCATCCCGAAGCAAATCCCGAGGAACGGCAGTTGCTTTTCCCGGGCAAGGGTGATCGCTTTGATCTTGCCTTCGGAGCCGCGCTCACCAAAGCCACCGGGAACCAGCACGCCATCTGCATCTTCAAGCAGGTGCATGGGGTTGTCGGCGGTTTCAAACGCCTCGCTGTCGATCCAGTTCATCCGCACCCGGACATTATTGTTGATGCCGCCATGGACAAGCGCTTCGGCCAGCGATTTATAACTGTCGAGCAGGCTTGTGTATTTGCCGACAACAGCAATATTCACCTCACCTTCAGGGTTCTGGACAATGTTGACAATATCGTGCCAGGTGGAGAGATCAGGCTCATTGAGCGGCAGGTCGAAATGCCTGCAGATTTCCATATCGAGCCCTTCTTTGTGATACATCAGCGGCACCTGATAGATGCTAGAGGCATCACGCGCACTGATCACAGCCTCGCCACGGACATTACAGAAAAGACCGATCTTTTCCCGCTGATCTTTCGGAATATCCATTTCTGTCCGGCAGAGCAGGATATCCGGCTGTATCCCCACCGATTGCAATTCCTTGACAGAATGCTGGGTCGGCTTGGTTTTCAGCTCCCCGGCAACGGCGATATAGGGCAGCAGCGTGACGTGCATGAAACAGGATTTCGCCCGGCCGAGCTCATTGCCCAACTGGCGGATCGCCTCAAGGAACGGCAGCGATTCAATATCCCCTACCGTGCCGCCGATCTCACAGAGAACGAAATCTTCATCGGTCAGATCGGAAAGCACGAAATCCTTGATGGCATTGGTGACATGAGGGATGACCTGGATGGTCGCCCCCAGATAATCACCGCGCCGTTCACGTGCCAGCACATCGGAATAGATGCGGCCGGTGGTGACGTTATCGGATTTGCGGGCATGAACACCGGTAAAACGTTCATAGTGACCGAGATCAAGATCCGTTTCCGCCCCGTCATCGGTGACAAAAACCTCACCGTGCTGGGTCGGCGACATGGTGCCGGGATCAACGTTCAGATAGGGATCGAGTTTGCGGAGGCGGACTTTGTAGCCGCGGGCCTGCAGCAGGGCACCAAGAGCCGCTGACGCAAGTCCTTTCCCGAGAGAGGAGACCACACCACCAGTGATAAAAACAAAACGAGGCATGGGCGTTATCTATAGCAGAGGATAACGCCGAAGGGTGAAAATATTTTCATTTTTTCTACTGGTCCGTCGGAACAGTTGGAATTGCAGGGATAATCGGCGCATCGGTGCTTTCTTCGATGACCTCGTCAACGATCGAGCGGGAAGATGTGCCGCCTCCAGCGAGAATCGCCAGCACAATCGACGTGCAGAAAAAAGCGACCGCCAGCAGGGTTGTCGCCCGGGTCAGGACATTGGCAGTGCCCCGTGCTGTCATGAAACCACCACCCTGGCCACCACCGCCGCCGATCCCGAGACCGCCGCCTTCACTGCGCTGCAGCAGAATAACCCCGACAAGGGCTACTGCGATAATGATATGGATAGTCAGAATGATTGTGGTCATCACTTATACTCCGTAATGGGGGCGTTATAGCCAATCACACCCCATAGTGCCAGAAAAAAACAGCACCCCGGGCCGCCAGGCTCAGGCAGTCTCGGCAATCGCCATGAAATCCCCGGCAGCAAGGCTGGCACCGCCGACCAGCGCCCCATCCACGCCTTCAAGGCTGAGAATACCGGCAGCGTTGTCAGGCTTGACGGAGCCACCATAGAGAATGGGGGTTTGCTTGTGATGACTGGCCAGTTCAGCCCGGATATGCGCGTGCATAGCAGCGATATCATCCACCGAAGCCACCCGACCCGTGCCGATCGCCCAGACAGGTTCATAGGCGATGGCAAACCCGCCCGCAGGCAGGGAAGCGGGAACCGCATCACGGATCTGACGGCTGACCACATCGAGGGCCGAACCGGCCTCTCGGGCTTCCAGTGTTTCACCGACACAGATCATCGGGCTAAGACCATTGGCATGGGCGGTTGCAGCCTTGGCAGCGATGCTGCGGTCATCCTCACCGTGGTTCTGCCTTCGTTCGGAATGGCCGACCAGGACATGGCGGCAGCCTGCATCGGCCAGCATCACAGCGGCGATATCACCGGTATGGGCCCCTGCCTCTTCAGCATGGCAATCCTGCCCGCCTATCGCGATGGCCGTTGCGGGGCTGAGAGCTGCGACGACAGCCGGGATCAGAATGGCAGGCGGGAAAAGAATGATCTCACGCCCGGGCAGCGCATTGATCTTCCCGTCAAGCACACTGGCGAGGGCCACAGCTTCATCCCTCGACAGGTTCATTTTCCAGTTACCAGCAATAATCATGATCATTCCCTATCGCATATTCGGACAATCTTGCAAAGAGGCGCTGAAAAGAAAGGGAGAACGGCTGAATTCACAAAAAGCACGTCTTGCCCTTACGGCCACGTTGCGCCATAACTGTGCTATCAACGCGTTTAACGCCACATAGTGACAAGACGAGATGTTTCCATGCTGAAATCCATGCGCGAAGGTGCGAAATCCACCCCGATGCAAATTTTCCTCGTGATTCTGGCCGTGGGCTTTGCGCTCTGGGGTATCGGGGATGTGTTCCGGACAGTGGCGAGCAATGACAGTGCCATCAAGGTCGGTACTGTTGAAGTGAGCGCCATAGAGGCCGCCCGTGAGTTTGATCGCACCCGCCGCACCTATCTGCCGACCAGCAACAACAGTGAAGCCATTGCCTC